>NZ_JBFRLK010000039.1:0-53247 GCF_041469805.1 Vibrio sp. 10N.286.48.C11
TGGGTTCATGGGGCGGATACTGTTATCTCGTTCTTTATGAACAATCAAAAAAGTCCACTGAATGTGGGCTTTGATGTAGATCTTGTCGTCTTCTAAGCTAAGCTCGAATGATCATTTGCTCGCGCTCAGGACCTACCGATACCATCACGATTGGAACACCCATTAACTCTTCGATACGAGTAACGTAATCTTGTGCCGCTTGAGGAAGGCTCTCAAACGTGCGGCAACCCGTGATATCTTCGTCCCAACCTGCCATATCTTCATATACAGGTTTTAGCTCAGCCGTTTGTGGCCAAATCGGGTTCTCAGTGTGCTCACCAGAGTAAGCAGTACAGATCTTAAGTTCAGACAAACCAGACAGGCAATCAATCTTAGTCAGTGCGATTTCCGTTGCAGCTTGCAGGTCAACACCGTTGCGAGTTGCCACTGCATCAAAGTAACCCATATCACGTGGTCGACCCGTAGTTGCGCCGTATTCGTTAGAGCTTTCGCGGAAGCTGTCTTGTTCTTCCATTGCAGTTACTAGCGTGCCAGTACCAACAGACGAGCTGAATGATTTAGCAACAGCGATAACACGTTCAGGACGAAGTGCAGGTAAACCGCTACCAATGCCAGCATAAGCTGCGGTTACATTCGAAGATGTTGTCCAAGGGTATTCACCGTAGACAAGGTCGCGACCTGCGCCTAACTGAGCTTCAAACAGTAGGTTTGCGTCTTGTGATTGCAGCGCTTTAAGCGGCTCAGTTACGTTGCAGATGAACGGGCGCCACGCTTTAGTTACTTCAAGTAGCCATTCTGTCATTTCAGAAGCAGTCTGGGAGAAGTCACATTGAGGGTAGAGCGCTTTAAGCTGAGGCATCTTCCAATCAAGTAGGAATTGAATACGCTGCTCTAAAATTTCAGGTTGATTCAGCCAACCGACAAGAATGCCTTTCTTCATTACACGATCGCCGTACGCTGGTGCAATGCCTTGACGTGTAGAGCCGTAAGCGCCATCGCCCAAACGCTCTTCTTCAAGCGTATCTTCAAGAGCATGTAAAGGGAGACACAGTGTCGCACGATCTGAGATCGCCATTTTCACTTTGATGCCAGCCTCTTGAACTTCTGCAATCTCTTTAGTTAGCGCAGCAGGGCTGATCACCATGCCAGGGCCAAGAACCGCCGTACAATTAGGATTAAAAATACCACTAGGTAGTTGGTGCAGTTTGAATGTACCGAAGTCATTTACCACAGTATGACCTGCATTGTTTCCGCCTTGGAAACGAATGCTAGCAGAAGCTTGGTCTGCTAAAAAATCGACGATGCGGCCTTTGCCTTCATCACCCCAGTTTGCGCCCACAACAACGATAGATGGCATAATTTTTCTCCTAACTGATTGAGGAATCATGTTAGGTCTACAAGGTGGATAAGAGAAATTAATTATCTTTATCATCTTGATAAGGATTTCATATATCCTTAAAGTCTTAAGCTACAAGCGAGATTCCCTATCACGTTCGTTCCTCACTGTAGGGAATGACGATGGGGCATTCTTTACTTTTAGGGAATGATATTAGTGACACGAGAGAGAGGACATGATGCTCGATATTAATTTGTTGAAGACGTTTGTGACGCTTGCGGAGTACAAGCATTTTGGGAAAGCGGCCAATGCACTGCACATGACACAACCCAATGTGAGTTTGCACCTAAAACAACTGGAACAACAAACACGCATAAAGTTGATAGAGAGAAGCCCTTTTCAATTGACTCAAGCGGGTGAACGGCTATTGGAAACAAGCCAAAGAACGCTACTCGAACTGCAGATTTGTCAGGCCGATCTCAATGCCATTAACGACCTTAAAATAGGGACGTTAACCATTGCCGTAAGTGACATCATTTCTCGATTTTTGCTAATTCGTCCGTTCCAGAAGTTCAAAGCGCAGTATCCCGGTATTGACCTTACGCTCTTGAATACCACGTCATCTCAGGCATCGAATTTAGTTAAAAATGCTCAAGCGGATATTGGTTTTGTTATCGCCAAAGAGCAGCACAACGAGTCTTTGTATTTCACTAAGCTGCAAGAGCTTTCTTGGTGTGCGCTTGGCGATGGGGTTGATATCCGAGACTCTGATGCAGAGCTCACTTTGATTCTACTAGGTCATGATACGAGAACGCGTGACTTTATTGATGAAGGTTTACCAAGCCTTAATCTACCTAATTATAGGGTGATGGAAGTAGGGAGTGTCGATGCTCAAATCGACTGGGCAGAAGCGGGATTTGGTGTGGCTATTGTCCCGGAGTTTGCGGTATCAACCAAGCAGCACCTGCATTCGAAAGTGACACCATTGACCAACTTCTCGAGCACCAGTCTTGGTTATATTGTTCGGCAGAACCAAGTCTTGTCGAAAGCAACCAAGCAGCTGTTAGGTTGGGTGAATGATGAGATTATTTCATTGCAAAACAAATAAATACAATCATTGAGTTTGACTCAATCAGCCCACCTCGAGTGGGCTTTTTTGTCCCTGGAAAGCCTCGTTTTTACTGAATCAATAATCTTTGGAACAAACTAGCGCTCACCATCAACTATTCGTCCCGCAAATCAGAGTTTCAAAATTCATCGTTGACAAAGTTTGATAATCAAACTAAATTTCAAATTATTACTTTGATTGTCAAATTACTTGTCAATCAAAGGGCTTTTATTTGCAACGATCATCTAACCACAAACACAAGCTAAGGACGCCATTTTGAGTTTTCCAACACGTCACCAACACAACTTTTCTTCACATAACAGTCAAGGTGAGAAACGCACGTTCTATGTCCTGTTATTGACCGTCGTTACCATGGTTGTCGAAATTGTTGCAGGTACTATTTACGGCTCGATGGCATTGCTTGCCGATGGTTGGCACATGGGGACGCACGCCGCAGCGTTTGGTATCACCTTATTTGCATACCGTTATGCGAAGAAACATGCCGAGAGCGAACGTTTCTCTTTCGGTACTGGCAAAGTCAGCGTGTTAGGGGGCTACACCAGCGCGATTGCATTGGGGATTGTGGCATTGTTGATGCTGGTGGAATCAGTACATCGTTTGTTTAACCCACAAGCGATTCAGTTCAATGAAGCGATCATCGTTGCTTGTATTGGTTTAACTGTGAATGTGGTGAGTATGTTTTTACTTGGCGATCACCATCATGATCACGGACACGAGCATGGCCACAATCATAGTAAGAATCACGGTCATTCACATAGCCATGAGCACGACAGCGACCGTGGTCATAAACATGGCGAGCATCACGGACACCATCATGATCACAACTTACGCGCAGCCTACATGCATGTGTTGGCGGATACTCTAACTTCGCTGCTTGCGATTGTTGCGCTGCTATTTGGTAAGTTTTACGGTTGGAACTGGTTAGATGCAGCAATGGGAATGGTTGGCGCATTCGTGATTGCTAAGTGGACGATGAACCTTATGAAACAAACCAGCCCAATCCTGCTGGATGAGAATATCGACCAAGATTATCGTGACTCAGTGACCAAAACCTTAACGCCTTATGCGTCGGTCACCGATTTCCATATGTGGAAGGTGAGTGGGCATCACTATTCAGCAGCGATTACTCTTGAATCAAACAGTGATAAAACCGTCTCTGAATATAAACAAATGCTCGCCAAGTTTGATAAGATTAATCATCTTACTCTTGAAGTGCATTCAAACGACCATGCGAAATATAGAACAGCTTAACCAAATACTGACTGAGTTCTACGATAAAATGTCTTCGTGGGAGCAGTCTGTTGTCAAAGAGACGGGTTATTCCCTGGCTCAAGTACACACCATTGAAGTACTTGGTATGCATGGTGCGTTAAGAATGAAAGAGCTCGCTGAAAAGTTGGGTATTACCACGGGTACACTTACTGTTCAAATAGAAAAGTTGGTTAAAGCTGAATTGATTGAGCGCCATGAACACCCAACAGATCGTCGTGCGATTGTGGTTGCCTTGACGGATGAAGGGCAGAAGATACACGTTCACCACAATCAGCTTCACTTGAATTTGGTTAATGAGCTGACGCAAGATATCGAAGAAGACGAGAAAGCGGTGTTATTGAAGTGCCTAACCAAGATGGTAAAAGCGTTTTAGCCAGCCTTGAATTCGCACCTAACTCTTTAGCTGCAAAGCGATTGACTAGAAAATCAAAAGATGGACCTGACTCGAATTGAGTAGGTCCATTTTTTTCGCCGTTTACGCTCTACTGTACAATCATCAATAGACGGATTCACTGTTTAAAAACCAAGTCAAAACCTCCAATATTGCGCTTCGCTCGTGCTCTTCTGGAGAGCCAAAAAAATGTCATCATAAATAATGCATCCAAATGTGCGTCAAAGTCTTTTAATTCAATGCCTTGTATACCATGACATTCAAGCCATTTATGTTCCGTCAAATAGCTGTCTCTCACTTTTATCATTCAACTAATGTACATGTATTCAATTTGTGTTATTGATGCTTTTATCTTTAGTGAAAAGATTCATTCTCTGTTTGAATACCATTGAGAATGTCACTGCTGGTGGGCTGAACAGTCGCTAGATTTAGTGCTCATTACTGATACAAAAAATATAACAATAATCAGGTCGCGCAAGTTGGATATCCATTCTTTGATGCGATTTATTTAGATACTCATAGTTATTTTAGTAAAGACGAGCCACGTATATGAACATAAAGAAAAAGCTCTATTCGTTGGGGATGTTCTCCATCTTCGGCATGATTTCACTGCTGTTTACCACATCACAATTTGCAGACACCACCGCTCAAATGAGCGAAGCCAAACAAATTACCAAAGAGCTTGAAGTGCGTTTGCTCAACCTTCGCCGTAACGAGAAAGATTTTTTACTGCGTAGCGATATGAAATACCTCGACAAGTTCGACGTAAACTACAAAAAATTCTTAGCGTCTGAATCTGAGCTAGATACAGTGCTCAGTGATTTAGGCTTAGCCAACAGCACACACCTACGTGAAGACATCGAAACTTACCACACCAGCTTTGTTAACCTAGTTAAAGCGAGCGAAGTCTATGGGCTAGCACGCGACAAAGGCATGCTAGGCGAGTTTCATGTTTTGCTCGATAACATCAGCGCGACAGCCAGTGCTGAACAAAAAATCGAGCTTTACCTGTTCAATGACTTAATTGAAAAGGGTGAGTTCGATCCGAGTGTTCTTTCTATTACTTCTAATGTTGGAAGCTCAACTGCTTTGATAGATGCTGCACGTCAAGTGGTTGAACAGAAGCGAGTGATTGGCTTGAAGCACAACGAAGGTCTGCTTGGGCAAGCTCGCTCGGGTTCTCATGCTATCGAAACTCAATTTAAAGAATTCTCGGCGGTGCTAGACCAACAAACGCAGCAAGAGATGGACAAGCTATCGCTGATCAACAACATCCTTTGCGTCACGCTACTCGTGTCGATCATTCTGTTCAGCTGGTTAATCGTCCGTTCTATCATTGGTAAAATTGAGTCACTGCTTTCGGTGATTCGTAACATCGTTGATTCTAACGACGTGTCTATTCGTTCGCACCTTGATGGCAAAGACGAACTCAGCACTTTAGGCCAATACTTCAACCAACTGTTGGATCAACTGGAAGGGCTTATCGCTGCCTCTCAATCTAAGTCACTGCAACTGACACAAAGCACATCGAACATGCATGATGAGCTAGAGTCAGTAATCAAACAGTTTGAAGTTCAAGCAAATCACACATCTACAATGACAACGTCAGTTCAAGAGATGGTACTCACCATTGGCGAGATCTCTGAAAGCACATCGGTTGCCGCTGAAGGTGTACATCAAGCGAAAGTGAATGCCGATAAAGGCCGTGAAGTGGTGGTTGAAACCATCAGCAACATCACCCAGTTGTCTGAACGTCTTTCAAGCAGCCAAGATTCGATCAGTTCACTGAACCATCATGTTGACCAGATCGGCGATGCAGTAAACATCATCCAAGGCATTGCAGAACAAACTAACCTATTGGCATTGAACGCAGCAATTGAAGCAGCACGTGCGGGTGAACAAGGTCGTGGCTTTGCGGTAGTTGCCGATGAAGTACGCGCACTAGCAAGCAGAACGCATCAATCGACCACAGAGATAACTTCAGTGGTGAGTGCAATTCAAAGCCAGATGCAGGCGTCGATGGCAGAGATTGGCGAGTGTAATCAACAAGGTCAACTAACGCTGAAAGATTCGGAAGAGCTGGATGCGAGCTTGCAACTTATCTTGAGCGACATGGAAAGCATCCAAGGTAATTCAGAACGTATTGCTTCAGCGATTGAAGAGCAGGGCGCAGTAATGGCGCAAGTGAGTGACTCAATTACTGAGCTGAACACTATCTCGAACGACAATAACGCTTCGGCGCAGCATTGCTTAGTTGAAGTGGACAAGGTAGCAGAGCAAGCGAACGATATGGACCAAGCGGTCGCGCAGTTCAAGACTTCATAAACAACATAGAACTTACTAAAACAAAAGGCGTGGATCATCTACGCCTTTTTTGTGCCTGAAATTCAAATAGATAAATGACGAGAATAAAAAAACGGCCCGATCTGGGGGAAGATCTGGGCCGTTATATTACGTATTAAAGGGGGGACTACTTATTTCGGCCTTCCAGCACATCCAGTGCCAGTTCAACCGCTTTATCAATATTGTCGCATCCCGCTAACTTACCTGAGCTGATAGGACCAAGCACATTAGCGTATAACGAGAGCTGCTTGTTAAATGGCAGGCTCAACTGCTCATATAAACGCTGGCGAATCTCGGCATGTTGCTCAGGAGCGTGAGCAGCAAGGCTTTTCAAAGTGTCATAAACAAGAGTGGTGGTAGTGTTCATTCGTCTCTTTATCATTAAGTGGGAGGCGCTTATTTTATAATCTTTTCGTATTCTTTTACTGTGACATAAGTCATACAATATTATTAATGTGTTTATCTTTTCAATCTAATGAGAATAAGGCATTCCAAAATAGACTTAAGTATCTGTGAAATATAACTAAAATAATGACAGACTATCGAACACACAAACGAATTGGCGCGTTTCTGGCAAACGGTTAAATCTATAGGAAGAGGAACAACATGCACTACGACGTATTCAACGGAGACGCAGATGGCATAATCGCGTTGTTACAGCTGCGATTAAGTGAGCCAAGAGAGAGCGTGCTCATTACTGGTGTTAAGCGTGATATTAAGTTGGTCTCTCAAGTTGTTACTCAAACTATGGAGCCGGGTAAGCAAGGTGATGTTTCTTCCGTTACCGTTTTAGATGTATCGATGGAGAAAAACCTGCCTGCACTGCACTCACTGCTAGACGCAAACATCAATGTATTTTATTGCGATCACCACCGAACAGGGGATGTCCCAACTTCTAGTCATTTAGATACTCTGATTGATACCGCGCCAGAGAGCTGCACGAGCTTGCTGATTAACCAGAAGCTGAATGGTGCGCATGTGGCTTGGGCAATCGCAGCTGCCTTTGGCGACAATCTAAAAACGGTGGCGGCGCGGCTAGCGGATGAAAATGGATTCGCTCAATCTCAAAAAGAGTTTCTAGAAGAGCTAGGTACCTTGGTTAACTACAACGGTTACGGTTCGTCACTGAGAGATTTGCATTTCACGCCAGCTGAGCTCTACAAAACCCTTTATCAATACCCGAATCCGTTTGATCTTTTGGATGATAAAGACTCTGTGTTTTATCGACTGCGAGCTGCTTATCAAAATGATTGCCAGCAGTTATCAAACCTTGCTCCTGTTTATGAAAGTGAAGTCGCACGTGTGTTTGAACTACCAGGCGAGACTTGGGCAAGGCGCATCAGTGGCGTATTTGGTAATGAAATCGTTAATCAAGATCCAAACCGAGCGCAAGCAGTATTAACGAAAAACCAAGACGGCGAGTCTTACACGGTGAGCTTACGTGCGCCATTATCAAATAGAACGGGTGCAGACGAAATTTGCTCAAGTTTTGCGACTGGCGGAGGAAGAAAAGCAGCGGCTGGAATTAATCAACTTAATGAACTTGATAAGGTGAATTTTATTTCACTATTGGATGCATATTATTCATCTGGCACTGACGGTTAACTGAAAAACTCCCGACGTATACATTCAAAATCCTACAAATTCTTGCTCCTATATTCCGTTATACGTGTGTATTGCTAGCACATGTATGATGGCTATATCCAGGCTGTTTTAGTGATATCACTCGCAATGGTATCTGGTCTTAGGTCAGTAATTACGGCGTATTTGGGGTGATTTTTGCCGATTTAAAGTTTATTTTTTCCTATCGGTGATTTTTTATATTTTTGGTTAATTATCTTAGTGAATTAAGATTGATTAAGTATTTTCATGGTCAATGTATTCGACCGAAAATAACAGTTTTTAGCATTTCAATTTGAATGAAAAGTCAAAGTCATATTGATTCTGATATTCAATCTGTGACTTAAAATCACAAGTTAAATCAAAGGTCATCTTTTCCTAAAAATTCCATTACTTTTCTATAAATATTCATGATTACAATGAATTGGTTCGGTTGTGATTGGCACAGCTGTTAAGTAAGGAAGTGGGACTAATGTTGAAACGTAAAGCTCTACAATTAGCAGTATCGCTCGGCATGGCGGCAATGTCTGGCGCTGTTTACGCGAATGGTTCAGATATGACGAATCCAGACTCTGGCGTGGTGGTTGGCTATTGGCATAACTGGTGTGACGGTGGCGGCTACCAAGGTGGTAATGCGCCATGTGTGACGCTGGATGAAGTGAACCCAATGTACAACATCGTGAATGTGTCATTCATGAAGGTCTACGATGTGGCTGATGGTCGAATCCCAACTTTTAAACTGGACCCAACCATTGGGCTTTCAGAAGAACAATTTATTGACCAAATCTCGGAACTCAACAAGCAAGGTCGCTCTGTGCTGTTGGCTTTAGGTGGTGCGGATGCACACGTAGAGCTAGAAACCGGTGATGAAAGAGCCTTTGCTGATGAGATTATCCGTCTAACTGAGCGTTACGGTTTCGATGGCCTAGATATCGACCTTGAACAAGCAGCCGTAACCGCAGCAAACAATCAAACCGTGATTCCTGATGCTCTTAAGTTGGTAAAAGACCACTACCGTGCTGAAGGTAAAAACTTCCTTATTACTATGGCGCCTGAGTTCCCGTATCTCACGACAGGCGGTAAGTACGTTCCTTATATCGATAATCTAGAAGGCTATTACGACTGGATTAACCCACAATTCTACAACCAAGGTGGCGATGGTATCTGGGTTGAAGGCGTGGGTTGGATTGCTCAAAACAACGATGCGTTAAAAGAAGAGTTCATCTACTACATTTCTGATTCTCTTATCAACGGAACGCGTGGTTTCCACAAGATCCCACATGACAAGCTGGTGTTTGGTATTCCTTCAAGCATCGATGCTGCAGCAACCGGTTTTGTACAAGAGCCACAAGATTTATACGACGCATTTGATAGCCTAACGGAGCAAGGTCAACCGCTACGTGGTGTAATGACTTGGTCTATTAACTGGGACATGGGCACCAACAAAAACGGCCAACAATACAACGAGCAGTTCATTAAAGACTACGGCCCGTTTGTACACGGTCAGGTAACGCCACCACCAGTCGAGGGCGAGCCCGTTCTTAAAGGTGTCGAAAATACGCGTGTTCTTCACGGCACAACGTTTGATCCTATGGATGGCGTGACGGCAACAGACAAAGAAGACGGCGATCTAACGTCATCAATCGATGTTGAAGGTTACGTTGAAACCAGTGTTATTGGCACTTACGTTTTGACTTACCGAGTGAAAGACAGCGATAACAACGAAACCACTAAAGCGAGAACGGTAGAGGTTTACAGCCAGAAGCCAGTATTTAATGGTGTGTCTGACACGACTGTTGTGTTGGGAACTGCGTTTGATGCAATGGCAGGCGTGACGGCGAATGATGCAGAAGATGGCGACCTGACAAGCACCATCACACACACTGGCAGTGTCGATGTAAATGAAATCGGCAACTACACACTTGTGTATAGCGTAACAGACAGCGCGAACCAAACTGTAACCGCTGACCGTAAGGTATCTGTAACTGATGGTTCTAACTGTGCTGCTGCATGGGATGCCGACACCGTTTATGTTGAAGGTGACCAAGTATCTCATGACGGTTCAACGTGGGGAGCAGGGTGGTACACTCGCGGCGAAGAACCTGGAACGACAGGTGAGTGGGGCGTTTGGAGAAAAGTTTCAGATTCTTCTTGTGGTGGTAACCCAGATCCGGGCGATGACTTAGAGCTTGCTGTTTCAGGGCTTCAATCAGAATATGCGCCAGATAACGGCAATGTTCGTTTAGATCTAACACTGACATCAAATGAAGCGTTAGATGTTACCGCTATGGTGATCAACAGTGCAGGTACTGTGGTTGAGCAAACTAAGGTTAACGTAACGGACAGCCGCGCCATTACCATCGACTTATACGATGTAGCGGAAGGGCAATATGGACTTGAAGTGGTCGGTAAAGCATCTGACGGTGAAATGGTGATGGTAAACGATTCGTTCGCTGTTAAAGACGGTGGTGGTACAACACCTCCTCCAGGTGATTATCCTCCATATGAAGCGGGCACCAACTACGCAGCGGGTGACATTGTGGTCGGCAGCGATAATGGCTTGTACGAATGTAAGCCTTGGCCATACACGGCATGGTGTGCAAGCGCGTCTTACGCTCCAGCAGATAGCCAATACTGGCAAGATGCTTGGACAAAGCTGTAGTCTGATAGCTCAACGCTAGCAATATAAAGTAGACGATCAAAGAGAGGCCATTGTACCTCTCTTTTTTATGTTTAAACAGTTCTGACTTAGAGCTTTAAAACCCACTTAACCTTAAACTCTGCTCTGCATATTGCTCTAGATCAAAATAGGAGTGATTATCAATTGTATTACATGTTAAGAAATAGCACTATGCGCACATTGAATTTTATATATTGTTAATATTTGCATAATGAATCTTGCTCAAGTCGACCTCAATCTACTCGTTATTCTTAAACACCTTCTTGAAGAGAAGCACGTTTCCAACACGGCATTGGCGCTGGATATGAGCCAACCTACGGTGAGCCGATCTCTGCAAAAACTGCGTACCGTTTTCAATGATGATCTATTGGTGCGAGCGGCTTATGGCTATGAGTTAACGCCAAAAGCAGAAGCCATTAAGCAAGATCTCAATTCGGTACTGACACGTTTAGAAAAGCTGTTACATGGCGATGTATTCGAACCGCAAAGCAGTGACAGTACGGTTCGCTTCTTTGGTTTAGTGCCTAATGTCGCGCACTTGCTGCCCAAGGTAGTTGCGGAGATACGTCAACAAGCGCCAAACATGACTGTTGATATCGACTCGATTCCTAAACGACACTTTGAGCCTCTGTTATCCGGTGATGCGCACTTTGTGTTGTCGACCCACGAGCCGTTAAGTTCAGAGCAAAATTTGTATCGAATGTTCGTGATTAGCCGCGATTACCGTTTGCTGATGAGTAAAAAACATCCTTTGGCGGACAAAGAGATCACGGTTGATGACTTGTTGAATAGCCAACTTGGTCAAATCTCACTGCAAGGGGATAAGAAGCTCTCGATCGAAAGTCGATTTAAAGATCTTGGCTTGATTGATAAGCAGCGCCAGCTGTCCATTCCAATTCAGCTTTCCAATTTTAACGTCGCGCCGGATATGGCAGAAGCAACCGACATCATCTTTCATTTACCGACACCTTTTGCTCAACAAGCCGCTACGCAAAGAGATCTTGTTTGTAAACGCGTGCCTAAAGCGTTGCGCCACCCATCAGAAGACGTCTACTTATACTGGCATAAGCGCTTTCATAACGATCCTATGTGTCGCTGGGTTCGCAATATATTCAAAGAGCTTTATACATAATCCATCTGCAGGGTGAATGAAAATTACGAATACCTATCGAGTTGGATATAGATCTCTTTCATTATTTGAATGGTGAATAACGAGAATCGATTTTTGGTATGAAACTTTCGTTGATAAGAGTGGTAGTTGGTTGTTTAATGCAAACCATTATCATTACCAATCACATATAAGAATGAATATCATGTCTGAGAGATCTCTTTTGATTCGCAAACCTCTTTTGGTTCGTAAACCCCTTTCGATCGCAGTCGCTGTTATTTGTACCTCACTTTCAGCTAACGTGTTGGCGCAAGAAGAAGCGCAAGCAACAGATGAGCAAATGGTTGTTACGGCAACTCGTACCGAGATGGCACTAAAACAAGCGCCAGCTTCAATGTCGGTTATCACCGCGCAAGACATTGAAGACAGCCCTGGTATTACCTTGGCAGACATCGTTGCCGAATCAACGAGTGTTGAGTCTGATTTTGATAGCACACGTGCTGGCCGTCAGATGATCTCTATTCGTGGTATGGATTCAGATTACACTCTTATCATGGTGAACGGTCGTCGTTTAAGCTCTGCAAGTGCCATCATCCGTGGTAACGACTTCGACCTATCAACGATTCCTGCTGATTCGATCGAACGTGTTGAAATAATCCGTGGCCCAATGTCTGCACTTTACGGTTCAGATGGTATGGGCGGTACAATCAACATCATCACTAAGGCTCCAGAAAACGATTGGAGCTCTACACTGAGCATGGACACTTCATCTCCACTTGATGGTGATGGAGGGGAAGAGTATTCGATGGGCTTCACGACATCTGGTGCGTTGATTGAAGACGAGTTGTTTGCTCGCCTTTCTGTTAACCAGACAAGCCGTAACGCTTGGCAACCCTATTCTGGTACGCATAGCTCTGGTTACGATCGTTCAGACATTACTGCGTTAGAAGAAAGAGAGACATTAAGCTTACTCGCGAGCCTGACATGGAATGCAACAGACAACCAAACCATTGATTTCGATTTTGGTTACAGTGACGACGAACGTGAGTCATCTGCGGAAAACGTATCATCTGTGATTGAGTCTGACACACGTGTTGTACGTCAGAGCCAAGCGATCACACATAGTGGTTTTTGGAGCTGGGGTGACACGCAAGTACGTTATTCACGTGAAAATGTGACAGATAATGATGCTGCGGACTCAGATACTAACTATAGCAGTGACATCGAAGAGCTGACTCAAATTGTTGAAGCTTCGGCGACCACTTATCTTGGTGATAGTCACACCGTAACGTTTGGTATGGACTACCAGTTGAGTGAATTAACCAACAAAGAAAACTTAGTCAATGGTACATCTGAAGCTTATCAAGGTGCGTTATTTGTTCAAGACCAATGGTTAATGACGGATCAACTAACGGCAACCATTGGTGGTCGTTTAGATAAGCATGAACTGTACGGTGAAGAGTTCAGCCCACGTGTGTACTTGGTTCATCAAACAACGAATGACCTGATCATCAAGGGTGGTGTGGGTAAAGCATTTAAAGCACCAACATTGACTCAAAATCAGACAGACTACACAGTTAATAGCTGTAAAGGCGTATGTGATTTACATGGTAATGAAGATCTTAAGCCCGAAACCAGCTTGAACTATGAGATCGCTGCGATTTATAGCCAACCTCGTTGGAATGTTGAAGGTGCCTTATTCCGAAATGAAATCAACGACCTAATTGATCGTGATGAAACCTATTGTGAGAACGGCGGAGTGTTTGAATCGGGTAAAGGTTGCGCTGATAGTTCAAGCTCAACTGGCTATGTGAATGGTAAGCGTACTTATACAAACGTATCAGAGGCTGTAGTTCAAGGTGCTGAGCTTACAGGCCAATTCCAAATTACTGATGAATGGGGTGTGTCTGGTAATTACACATTCTTAGACACTGAAGATAAGTCTACTGGTGACGAATTACTTGAGCGTTACAAGCATTCGGGTTTAGTTAAACTGAACTGGAGCCCAACTTACGATCTAAGTACCTTCGTGAGTGCGCGTTACCGTGGTGAACGTCAGATCGAAAGCGATCTAACTCAAGACGCTTACACAACGCTGAACCTAGGTGCTATCTACAACGTGAATGCTTCAGTACGACTACGTGCAGGTATCACGAACTTAACTGACGAAGCTGTATCACAAGAGCTAGAGAGTATGGGCTATGTTGAAGAGCCACGTACTTACTACGTAGGTATGACAGCGGACTTCTAATTTAGAGTTCAGTAACTGATAGCTTGATACAAAAGAACCCACACTGGCTGATGCTCTAAAAGGAGAATGGCGAGTGTGGGTTCTTTTTTGATCTATAGATTTGGTTTAATTTGCCGTTTATCTATTAATCTAGATTTTGACACATGTGATCAGCGCATTACCGGACTGAGTATCCCAAGGAATCAGCTTGTCGTAATCGTGCTCGAAGATATTAACCTCGAAGTAGGGCTTCAATATCTCGATTAACTCTTTAAACGAGAATGCCACCATTGGGTGTTCATCATTCCACACTTGAGTTTCACCAGCAGTCGTCTTTTCGATGCTAAGCTTTAGCGCTTGCTTATCACCCTGACCAGAGTAATACCAACCAGAACGGAACGTGAAATCGTCTTTGTCTTGGTTTTTTGTGTGTCTAACAAACAGGTCGTTGCTGATCTTGTCTTTATCAACCACGTTAAAACAGAAAATACCTTCTGGCTTTAACGCACGATGCACACTTTCAATACACTCTTTAAGCTTCTCAAGGCCATCGTTGTAATGGATGGAATACAGGAAGCAAGTGATAAGATCGAGTGGTTCCGTGACCTCAAAGTTACTCATGTTTTGTACTGAGAACTTGGCTTCCGGGCAGCGAACTTCTGCGATATCTAACATCGGCTTGTTAAGATCTAGGCCACCGCTTTGGTAACCGAAATCAATAAAATGACGAACGTGTGGGCCAGTGCCACAAGCTAAGTCGAGGTGTGTTTTTCCTTCATTTCCAAAGATTTGATGGAGTCTACGTACGCAGTTACTTTGCGCTTGGTAGTCAATATCTACACACATTAAATCATAGTAACCGGATAGGTCGGTATAGAGTGCGTTGGCGGACATATTTGCCTGCAGCATAAGCTGAAAAATTAGGGTGGCGCATCATATACCGAAATTGGAAAATCGCAATCAAATATTCGATCAATGAAAGCGTTTTATTTTCTAACTTATGGTCGTTTTAAATGAGACCGTTTAAAGGGATGTTTAAGCTGCCAACAACATCAGTACGCGTGTCATCGCTATTCACTTTGCCCTGACTACTTATTCGTTAACTAAAACAGGTGTTGCTCCCTCAATGCAGCGACCATACGGGCTTTGCGGAACGCTTTTATCACGAGACGAGATAGGAAAAATATGGTATCTAGGTAAACCCAGTGTGACATTTATAATTTTATGATTAATCAGTAATTTTACTGATTCAAACCGAGTTCTTGAAAAGGAAACAATTCAGGAAAGTGGGCTGTTGATAAAAACCAAATCACTCAAGCTAAATAAGCGAACTAAACAAGGAGAGTTGAAACAATGACATCAGCAATAAATGCACAGGGTTCAATGGAAAATAGAACAGCATTGGAAAGCAGTGCTTCAATAGAAATTAAGGTGGATGACTTGTCGGGTGGGGAAGTCATTGAATTACTTGAAGAGCACCTCGCTGATATGTACGCCACTTCGCCAGCCGAAAGCGTTCATGCACTGGATCTAGATGGGCTCAAGTCACCAGAGATTACTTTTTTCAGTGCTTGGAAAGACAGCCAACTACTTGGGTGTGTTGCCATTAAAGAGCTAAATACCCAACACGCTGAACTCAAATCGATGAGAACCTCACAGTTTGCTCGAAAGTCAGGTGTTGCGAGCCAACTTTTACAGCACGTATTGGATACAGCAACCGCCCGCCAGTATCAAACAATCAGTTTAGAGACCGGCTCAGAAGACTACTTTAAGGCTGCGCGTAACCTGTATGAAAAGTTTGGCTTCGGATACTGTGAACCCTTTGCTGATTATGTGTTAGACCCGCACAGCCAGTTTATGAGTATTGAGTTGCGTTAAGAGACTAGCCTTAGATGTCGACTTACTTTGCAGGTTTCTCCCTTGGCCTTTCGCTGATTCTTGCGATTGGCTCTCAAAATGCGTTTGTTTTAAAGCAAGGGCTTAAGAACCAACACGTATTGGCAGTTTGTGCTGTATGTGCCATTTCTGACGCCTTACTGATTAGCTTTGGCGTGACGGGCTTTGGCGCAATCGTTAAGCAGTTCCCACAAATTGAGCAGTTCGCCCGTTATGGTGGCGCTATCTTTTTGGGTGTCTATTCATTCTTAAGCTTCCGATCAGCATTTACCGAAAACCACGCCTTAGAAGCCACGGCAGAAACTAAAGACTCATTAACCAAAGCGATTGCGATGTGTTTGGCGTTCACTTGGCTTAACCCGCATGTGTATTTGGATACTGTGGTATTGCTGGGGTCTATCTCAACTCAATATCAACCGGATCAAATGTTGTTTGGCGCTGGGGCGGTATCGGCGTCATTCGTGTTCTTCTTTTCACTTGGATATGGCGCTCGCTTCTTGGCTCCAATGTTTAAGAACCCGAGAGCGTGGAAGGTGTTGGAATTTGTCGTTGGCGTGATCATGGCATCTATTGCAATATCTTTGATTGTCTAGCTGCGCGTAATTAGGCTTCCATTTTGGTATAGGTGTTGAATACACGCCAGTAGAAAGCCTAACCTTACGTTTAATCTCACAAGCAGATGCAGTAAATATCGAATTCTTCGGCCCGAATGGTAATAGACTGGCAAGCCGTGATTTAGCGTTTAGCACAGTAACTCTGGGCGCTTCGTACAATTTTTGACGACCTCTGTGAAATAGCTTAAAGCTAAAGCTATGGACACCTAAAACCGCTCTAACGTTGAGCGGTTTTTTTATGTCAAAAATAACGATTGGTCACGCTATGGGCGGAGTTGGTCCAAAGCCTGAAATTAGTTGGTTTTCACAAGCTTATAAAAGGGAATTATCTCGACTATTTTGGTAGATTAAAGGTATTACAGACTTCCAGTGAGCAGCAATGAAGATTCTTCACACGTCCGATTGGCACCTTGGCCAAAACTTCTACAATAAAAGCCGCAAGAATGAACATGAACGGTTTTTACAATGGTTACTTGAGCAAGTTACAGAGCACGACATCGACGCGATCATTGTTGCTGGCGACATTTTCGATACCAGTACACCGCCGAGTTACGCTCGTGAGATGTATAACAAGTTTGTGGTCGATTCGAACAAGATCGGTTGCCAATTGGTGTTATTAGGTGGAAATCACGATTCAGTCTCTGTGCTTAAAGAGACACAACAGCTGCTCAAATACATGGGCGCAGACGTGATTCCTAATACCAATGAAGATCATGCGACTCAGGTTGTCGAACTAAAAGGCAAGAACGGCGATGTAGAAGCGCTGGTTTGTGCCATTCCTTTTATTCGCCCTCGCGATGTGTTGATGAGCCAGGCGGGTGTCACTGGCGTTGAGCGTCAGAAGCAACTCGGCGATGCAATCAAACAGCATTATCAAAGTGTTTATGATGCGGCGGTTGCTAAGCGCGCGACGTTTGTAAACAGCGAGCACATGCCGATTATCGCTACCGGTCATTTAACGGCGATGGGTGTCCAACAATCGGATTCTGTGCGTGATATCTATGTCGGCAACCTTGATGGTTTCGCCGCTGATGGCTTCCCAGACGCAGACTATATCGCACTTGGTCATATTCATCGCCCACAAGTGGTGGCAAAGCGTGAATACATTCGTTATTCAGGCTCTCCAATCCCACTAAGTTTTGATGAACTTAAGTCTCAGAAACAAGTGTGTGTTGTTGAGTTTGTTGAAGGTGAGCGCACCATTTCTCAATTGCCTGTTCCCACATTCCAACCTCTAGCTGAAATCAAAGGCGACTTGAGCGAGATCGAATCTCAGCTGAACCAATACATAGGTTTAGATAGCGAACAAAGCGTGTGGTTATCGATAGAAGTGCAAGCGCAAGATTACTTGTCGGATCTACAAGAACGTATGCGCGCACTGACCGAAGGATTGAATGTGGAAGTACTTCAACTGCGCCGAGCAAGAGAGCGTCGTAATCAAGCATTAGAGCAAGAGTCGGCAGAGACCTTATCTGAACTGAGCCCGATGGACGTGTTTACGAAGCGTATTGCCTTAGAAGAGTTTGAAACCGATTCTGAAAAAGCGCGTTTAGAGCGCATGACGGTGAAGTTCAAACAAGTGATGGTCGAAGTGTCTGAAAGCGCTCAAGCGCCCAATAAAGTAGAAGAGTAATCGTATGAAGATTTTAAGCCTAGAATTTGAAAACCTGAACTCTTTGAAAGGGCGCTGGAAGCTCGATTTTACCCAATCGCCGTTTGCAGAAAACGGTCTGTTCGCAATTACTGGTCCAACTGGGGCGGGTAAAACCACCATTCTTGATGCGATTTGCTTGGCACTTTTCCATCGCACACCGCGTTTGAAAAGCATTGCTAAAGGTAATAATGAATTAATGACTCGTGGTACGGGCGAGTGTTTTGCTGAACTGGAATTTGAAGTTCAAGGTAAAACGTACCGATCTAATTTCCACCAAAAGCGAGCGCGTGGAAAACACGATGGCGCATTGCAAACGCCAACGTGCGAGTTTGCCGATGCGGACACCGACAAAGTCTTAGAGACCATGTTGACCAAGAAGACCAAGCTGGTGGAGCAGGTTACAGGGCTCGATTTCTCACGCTTCACTAAATCCATCATGTTGTCTCAGGGTGAGTTTGCGGCGTTCTTAAATGCCAATGCTAACGACCGTGCAGAGCTACTTGAAGAGCTGACGGGAACCGAAGTTTATAGCCTGATTTCAGAGCGTATCTACGATCATTTTAAGTCGAGTGAAGAGTCGCTTAATCAACTTAAAGCGAAAGCTGAAGGTGTGAGCTTACTGTCTGAAGAGCAAATCAAAGAGCTGACCGCAGAGCGTGAAACGCTAGAAGTAGAGCAGAAGCGTTTAGCCGAGCAATTAAAAGAGTGGCAAGTGCATCTTAGCTGGTGGAAAGACGTGACCAAAGCTGAGCAAACTATTGCGGCCAGTGAGCTCGATCTGAAAACCGCTCAAGATGAACTAGACCGTAACCAACCGTCACTAGAGCGCTTGGCAAACAGTGAGCCGGCTGAAAAGCTGCGTCCAGTACACAAAGATTTAAAGCGTTGCGAACAAGAGGTGAACACTACTCAAGCTCACCTAGATAACAGCACCAAGTTACTTGCCGTTCGTGATGCAGAAATGCAAGACGCGCAAACTAAACTGACTCAAAGCAGTGCGATTGTCGAACAGGTAAAAGCCGAACAGCAGGATCAAGAGAAGATCATCGAGCAGGTTCGCCCGTTAGATAACCACATTGCCGTACTCAAAGATAAGCAAACTGCGGCCGTTAGTGCAGCGAATACGCTTAACGAGCAACATACGCAGCAGCGTAATCAACAGATTGTTTTAGTCCAAAAAACAGATGCACTGAAGCAACAAGATAAACTCAGCACTGAGTACCTAAATACGCATCAAGCTGACCAACATCTGGAAAAATACCTAGGTCAGTGGCAAGCAAAGGTCGAGCAAGTTCGTACTCTAGAGCGTCAGCATTCAGAACAGTTGAACTCAGCGAAGCAAGCTTTGTCTGCGGTTGATGCTCAGCAAACGATCATCAAATCCGCGCAAGATGCTAAAGCAACGCAAGATAAAACTTTAGCTGAATTGGTTGTTCTCGAGAGTAGTGCAAAGCAACAGTGGGAAGCCTTGCAAGGCAACACTAGCGAGCAAGTGTTGAATTCGCAAAAAGATCTGTTGGAGTTTTGGAATCGCAATACGCACTCATTACTCGAGATCAATCGTGGTTTCCTAAATGCCCAACAACAGCTGCACGCAAAAACACAGGCACATCAAACCAACACCCAGTTGGTCGACAAGCTTTCGAAAGAGCGTGAAGTGCTGGTGGAACGATATAAAGAGAGAGAGACTTTGCTTGAGCGATTAACGCGTTTGATTGATCAAGAAGGCGAATTGGCGAAATACCGTGCAGCTCTAGAATCTGGGTCTGAATGCCCACTGTGTGGTTCAACAGACCATTCGGTTGAACAGTCGCAAGACATTGCAAATTTGGTTGCTCAAAAAGATAGGGAAAACCTAGAGCTAACGGCTATCAAAAAAGAAGGCCAAGAGCATCGTCAGCAGTTAGATTCTCTTGCTCCTATGATTGCTGCGCTTAACGATGACATTCAGCGAGCGCAAGCGGATATTCATCAGGCTCAACTGAATTGGCAAAGCGTTGTCGGCAAGCTTCAACAGAGTTTATCGGATTTCGTTGGCACGGCTCCTGAACTGGCGCTGTTAACGATTAACGATTTAGGCAATGAAGCTACAGTCGAGACCTTTGCTCAGCAGTGTGAGCAGCAATTAAATTACACCATTCAGCAGCTCAAAGCGTTAGTTGATGCTAAAGCGCATTACGCTGAAGCTGAGAAACAACGCCTGTCTGTAAGTGTTATGGCTGACAAGGCGCAGTCTAATCTCGAGTTGGCCGAGCAACGCTTAGCTGATTTGAATAAGCAAAACCAAGTCGCAAACGAGCAAGTGACTCAAATAGCTCAAGCGAAAGGCCAGCAATGGAACGCTTTGAAAGAGAGCATTGTTCAAACTTCTATCGAAGCACCTGAACTTGAGCATATCGATGATTGGTTTACTGCGAAATCGCAAGCATCAAGCACATGGCAGCAAACCAAACAGCAACAGGCCGATATTGAGAAGCAACTGATTACTCAAAATGCCGAATTGAAAACGTTAGACGACAAGCTAAGCAGTGTTGAGAAAGAGCTCGCGACACTGACGCAAGAGAGTGAGTCTTTAGTGTCAGAACTCACTCGTGTAACGGCTGAAAGAACAGAGTTGTTTGGTGACAAAGACATTCAAGCCACCAGCAATGCGATGAAGCAAAGAGTCACTGAAGCAGTAAATGCATTTGATGCCGCGCAGTTAGTGCTTAACCGCAGCGAACTTGAACATCGAACCGAGCAAACCAAACACACTGGTTTCTCGGACGAGTTAGTCAGTAAGCAATCGAGCTACACACAAGCGTCGAATGCTTGGTTAGAAGCGCTGAAAACTAGCCCGTTCGAAGATGAGGCTAATTTTGAAGCAGCGTTGTTAGATGAAGAGGTTAGAACTCAACTTCAAAGCCTGAAGAAGTCTTTAGACGAAGCGATTGTCAGTGCGCAAGCTAGGTTGAACGCCGCCAAAGCGACACAAGTGGATCTACTAAATCACGAAAATGCGAAAGCATGGCAAGAGCAAGACCAACAGCAAGTTGAAGAAGCGACTACTGAGTGTCAAAACGCACAGCAAAGCCATGCGACCAAGATCGGTGCAATTTCTGCCAATCTTGAAACGGATAGCCAGAACCGCAGTAATCAGCAAGATCTGTTTAAGCAGATCGACGAGCAACAAGTCGAGTTTGATGATATCTCTCGTTTGAACTCACTTATTGGCTCTAAGAACGGCGACAAGTTCCGTAAGTTTGCCCAAGGTTTAACATTGGAAAACTTGGTGTACCTTGCGAACAAGCAGCTACAACGTTTGCATGGTCGTTACGAGCTTAAACGTAAAGCCGACGATGGTTTAGAACTGCAAGTGCTCGACACATGGCAGGGCGATGTGATGCGTGATACAAAGACTTTATCAGGTGGCGAAAGCTTCTTGGTGAGCTTGGCGTTGGCATTAGCGCTTTCTGATCTTGTGAGCTACAAAACCAGTATTGATTCTCTGTTCTTAGATGAAGGTTTCGGCACGTTGGATAGTGACACATTGGACATTGCCCTTAACGCGTTAGATAACTTGAATGCATCAGGCAAGATGATCGGTGTCATTAGCCACGTTGAAGCACTGAAAGAGCGAGTGCCCGTTCAGCTTAAAGTGACAAAACACTCTGGCTTAGGTGTGAGTGAGATGGAGAAGCAGTACAAGGTTGTCGCTTAGGTTGTTACTTTGGTTCTTGCTAAATTTATCTGCGCAGAAATAGAAACAGAGCTAGATGAAGCAGATCCCCGACTCAGTCGTTCCTCCTTCTCGAGGATGACGGAGTCGGGAGTAGTCACAAATCACTACGCAGTCACTCCTTAAAGTCAGGAACGAACGTCATAGAGAACTAGGCTTTGTTCGTATTGCCTTCGTCATTCTCTAAAGCGAGGTACGAACGTAATAGGGAATCTAGATTTGTTCGCATTACCTTCGTCATTCCCTAAAGCGAGGTACGAGCGTAATAGGGAATCTCTAGTAAACGCAGGAAGTGGATGCTTCAAGAAGGGAACGGCCATGCACAAGAAACCCCATTTACCGACTAAGATATGTCCTGTTTGCCAAAAGCCTTTCGCATGGCGTAAAAAATGGCAGCGCTGTTGGGATGACGTGATCTACTGTTCTGAACGTTGTCGTCGTAATAAGTCTTAGTCCCATAATCTGAATAGATCAGGTCAATACTCATGATCTAAACCCGTTAACTCCAATATTTCCTTCCTTTGTCGTAATTTTGATGATCCTTTAATCGTTTCGTCATTCATTTCTCAAGTTAATATTTCTATCTGTAAGATAAGTGATGTATAAAGGCGGCATGAAGACACCTAAAAGAATACAGCCTTTAGTTGACGACGGTTTAGTCGACGAGGTGACAAGCCAACTCATGAGTGGCAAAGAAGCATCGGTGTACATTGTGCGCTGCGGCGATACGATCCGTTGTGCCAAGGTATATAAGGAAATAAGCCAACGCAGCTTCAAAAAAGCGACCGCGTATCGTGAAGGCCGAAAAGTCCGAAATAGCCGCCGCGCTCGAGCGATGGAAAAAGGCTCTGGCTTTGGTCGTGAACAACAAGAAAAGGTTTGGCAAAGTGCTGAAGTGGATGCCTTATATAAACTGGCAGAAGCGGGTGTTCGTGTGCCTGTCCCTTATGGTTGCTTTGATGGCGTACTGCTTATGGAGCTGGTCACTGACGATGAGGGTTACGTTGCACCACGTTTGAACGATGTGGTGATGTCAGCAGAGCAAGCGATCGAAGACCACGCCGTGATGATGACTTACGTAGTTAAAATGCTGTGTGTTGGTTTGATCCATGGTGACTTGTCTGAGTTCAACGTATTGGTGGATGAATACGGCCCTGTGATTATCGATCTACCACAAGCGGTTGACGCTTCGGCTAACAACAACGCTGAGTGGATGCTGGCTCGTGACATCAATAACATCCGTGACTATTACGCTCAGTTTGCTCCTGAACTGGCAAAAACCGAGTATGCCAAGGAAATGTGGGCGCTGTACGAGAAAGGCGACTTGAAGCCAGACAGCAAACTGACGGGTGAGTTTACGGAAACCGACGACTTGGCTGATATCGAAGCCATCATGCAAGAGATAGACGCTGCGCGAATTGAAGAACAACATCGACGCGAGCGAGCTAAAGAAGAGAAAGAAGGTGTTGACGATACTAAGTTCAATTGGGCTGAATAATCGTGATGATCAGTTTTGATCTTTAGCTAGATATCAACCAAACGCTTTTTAAAACAGAGGCGTTCTTTCTAAATAAAAACCCAATGGAGCTTCAACTCTGTTGGGTTTTCTTTTTTAGCACTAATGAAAGACGGACACTCGTATCAACTACCAATTTAACTGTTCACCATCGTAAGCGTAGAAGTGCCCACTGTTATCCGGTGTGGCAGTGCGAATAATATCGACCAACTGATGGGCGACATAGCTTGACTCAAACAACTTACCTTCAGGGACATTGGTCTGAAAAGGCTTCGACAGAGCTGTGTCTGTCGTGCCCGGGTGCAGAGCCAACACGGTGCCTTTCTTAATGGTGCGTTGCCATTCGATCGACATGGTTTTGATGAACATATTTAGGGCTGCTTTCGATGAGCGGTAGCTATACCAACCGCCTAATCTGTTGTCTGAAATACTACCTACTTGTGCGGATACCACAGCAAATTTTGGATTGTCACTCGCTCTAAGAATCGGCGTGAAGTGCTTTGCCAATAATAAGCTCGGTAGGGTGTTCACAGAGATGTTTTTGAGGAAAAAATCAGGGTCGATGGACGACAAGTTTTTCTCCGGTCCAAGATCTGGAGTGTGGAGCATACCCACGCAGTTGATCAACCAATCAAGTTGTTCAAACTCAGAACTCAAACGCTTGATATCAGCTTCATTGGTCGCGTCGACTTTGTGCCAGGTCAAGCGATTGTTTTCTAGTTCCGGCTGTTGAGAGTGGTAAGTCGCGTCTACATGCACATCAAGAAAATCAAACCGAGAGAGCTCAGATAATAGGTGTTTAACCACAGCGAAACCAATACCGCCGCTCCCACCGACCACCAATATGTGTAATCTGAGTTGCTCCACCATTATAAGTTCTCCAAGTTTGTGATTCGTTGTTCAGCAGTATCGAGAATCGCTTGTTGTGATTGCTCGTCCATGTTGTCCCAAGAGCGATATAACATGCCCATACGTGGGTTGCGGTTTAACGCATCGCGGTGCTGGTCCATAAAGCGCCAATACAAGCTATTGAAAGGGCAAGATTGCTCGCCGCTGCGTTCTTTTATCTTGTAGTGACAGCCTTTGCAGTAGTCACTCATGCGGTTGATATAGGAACCGCTGGCAGAGTATGGTTTGGTTCCTACGATCCCGCCATCCGCAAAAAGTGCCATACCTCGCGTATTTGGCATTTCAACCCACTCAATCGCGTCGACGTAAATACCGAGGTACCAACTATCGACTTGGTCGGGGTCTATACCCGTAATTAAGCAGAAGTTGCCAGTGATCATTAACCTTTGGATGTGATGCGCGTAAGCAAACTCAAGGGACTGGTCAATCGCATGCTTCATGCAATTCATATTGGTTTGTCCGTCCCAAAAATAATGAGGCAGGTTGTTGTTTGCTGAGTAATGATTTTTGTTGGCGTAAGCAGGCATATTCGCCCAATAGACGGCGCGTATGTACTCTCGCCACCCCAGTATTTGGCGTACAAACCCTTCGACCTGTGCAATATCGATGCTTGGCTTATCTGGTGAGCTGTCTCGAAGACAGGATGCTTGGTAGGCCGACAGTGCTGCATCAATCACTTCTTTAGGGCTCAGCAGCTTACTGTTCAGCGAGAACGAAATACGGCTATGATACAAGCTCCATTTAGAGTCGTGTTCTGTCGTCATCGCATCTTGAAACTGCCCAAATAACGGCAAGCAGACTTGGCAGAAATGAGCGAGTAGAGACAAGCTTTGTGCGCGGTTCACCGGCCATAGTAACTGGTTACCGACTTGACCAATGGTTTGTACTTGGTGACGTTCGATACGTTGCAAAATGTCGGTTATATCATTGGTAAACATCAGCGGCTGAGGTAGGTTTTCGATGTCTTGTTTCTTGAGCTTATTTCGATTGTTCGCGTCGTAATTCCATTTTCCGCCAACGGGCTTTCCGTCTTCTAACAAAATGTCGAAACGCTTTCTCATTCGGCGATAGAAGTGCTCCATCATGATGTGTTTGTCTTTCGGAAACTGTTGTTCGATCTCTTCGAATGGAAAGAGGAAGTGTTCTGTATCACAACAACCTTTGGTCGCATTGGTGAGCTTGAGCTTGTTCATCTGCTCTAAAAGGCGATATTCATCTGGCCTTTGATATTCGAATTTCTCTGCGCCGAATTCGTGTACATAGTGCTTTAGAAGTGTGTCTAGGTTTTCAAATTGCGTTGTGTCGTCAAGAGTAAGGTGTAGTACTTGATGACCTTGTTCTTTGAGTTCGTTAGCGAAGTAACCCATCGCACAGAAAAACGCGGCCACTTTTTGAACGTGAGAGGCAACATAATCTGTTTCTTGTTTTAGCTCAGCAATGATGTAAATAACGTCATCGTTAACCTGTCTAAACCATGAATGCTCAATGTTGAGTTGGTCACCTAATACAAGTCGTACCGTTTTAAATTTCATAATGCGTCCTGGTTTGTGAGGCTTGTTGTGACTGCGTTACCGCCTGTCCATTGATTGATGAAGGCATGGTCTGGGTCGTACATTTCAGTCTGCTTGGCTAAATCAAAATGGCGTGATTTAGGTTGTGATTGGTTTTTAGTTTCGCTGTTGTGGGTTGGTTGATTGAGAACCCCAGCGATATACGCCCAATTCCCCCAGTTAGATGCCACGTCATAGTCGACAAGTTGGCTTTCGAAATAGGCCGCGCCGTGTCGCCAGTCGACGCCCAACTCGTAAATCAAACAGCTTGCGGCTAACTGCCTTCCGCGATTGGACATGTAGCCAGTCGCGTTAAGCTGGCGCATGCATGCATCGACAATCGGGTAGTTGGTGTTACCGCTCTTCCATTTGGAAAAATTAAGGCTTGCCGATTGAGTGCTACTCTCTGCTATAACGGGGTTTGTGTATGAGCCTGTAAATAACGATGCCTTCAACGACATGCTTTTCCAATAAAAATACTCACGCCACAACAGCTCGAAATAGATCCAGTAGGTTGAATAATTGGAACCATGATGCGACTCAAATCGAGAGAGGTGTCTGCAGATTGTTTTCGGTGAGACACAACCTAATGCGAGCCACGGTGAAAACTTGGTCGAGTTCTCGATGCCATCCAATGCATTTCTTGTCTGTTTATAGCGGCTCGCGTAATCGTGTGAGAAGTAGTGGTCGAGATGTACTAACCCCGATGTTTCACCGCCTTTGAAGCTTTGCTCGCTCGTCAAATCGTTCATCATAAAAAGGGATGCCTTTGAGTGACAGTGTGACGTTTCTGTTAGGTCTGGTGCTGGTGGTAACGTCGTTATGATCAAACTGTGTGTATCGGCAGACAAGTGCTCGATGAGTTTTCTGAACTTGGTAAACGAGCGTGGTAACTTGTCTAACGTAAAAGGGTAGTCATCGAGCTCAAACAGAGTCGAGTTGTGAGTTTGAATCGGAGTTAAGTTCGGGCAGTCAGCCAATGTTGATTGCACTAGCTGTTGCTCGTTGTAGCCACAATGAACATTTGCAAACAAGTGAGTGACGTTTAGAGCAGAGATAATCTCGTTGAGCGAGTATTTAACGTTCTCGCTTTTATCTTGGTCTTGTGTAAGGACGATGAGTGTTTGCTCTAGGTCGCTCAGGTTAGCCTTAAGATCGCTTATCGATTGTGAAATGAAAGCTATGCGGTGAGCGCCATATTGCTGTTCTTGGGCGAACTGTGCTGAGTAGTGAGACAGAAGCGGTTCGACAACCACACAAACGAGCTCATCGACGATTTGGCTTGCTTGGTAAAGTAGCGCATTGTCGTTGATTCTTAAGTCGTTTGTAAAAAGATACAGGCCAATCTTTTTCATTACTTTCACTCGGCGATTTGTTAATTATTAGACGCTTACGAGTTGATAAGCTGACAAGATCACAAATTTCTACTCTAAGCGGGAAATAGGAGATTTCGGTCAGGATGAGTGTGTTGAAGAGGATATCAAGCCAACCAATAATACCGATAGAGGTTGGCAAAGCCGGTTATTTTTGAGTGTCGAACTGGAGCTTCTATTCCATAGGAACAACGAGAATATCGATAGGGGAAGTATCGATGATCTGTTTAGAATGGGAGATGAGCTTATGCCAAAAATCATGGTGATGGCCGCACAGCAATAGGTCAACGCCGTTTGCTTCGATGGCATTTTTGAGCTTATCGTTCAAATCACCCGTTCCCACGAAAATGTGCTTGATTGGGTGTTTGGCGTAGGCTTCAAACTCTTTCAAATGCTTAACGGCATCTTCATTGATGGGTAAATCACCGTCATTTCCCTGAATATCAACGAGCTCTGGATAAATTTCTCCATGCGTACCATCGATATAAACAAATGAAATGCCAGCCTCCAGTTTATCAGCGAAGAAGGTCGCTCTATCAATGAGAATCTTGGTGTCGTCAGACAGTTCAAGTGCGACCAGAATATGTCGGTAATCCATAATTAAAGCCTCTTGTTGTGAGTTATGTAACAAGCATAGTTTCTGTTGACGCAAATGATATCGAAGAGATCTCATATTCCGTAAAATCATCACTCAATGTTCTTCTAAGCACTATCGTATTTATATCGCTTTGATTGGTAAGAAATTTACAAAAGGTTGATATAGTGGTTGAAGCGCTAGCTTATGCTGTTAGATAGGCTTGATAGTTCAATGCGCCAATAACGAAGAGGCATCAATGACAGCACTACTAACCATTCCCACTCGAACATTAGGTTTCGACTACGATATTGAGATCCGAGACTGGTCTCAAAAGCTCGTCGGCTTTCATGTGTTTGAAGATGGTAGACGACCGCTTGATGGAGGCATTGGGCTGAGCCTCAACCTTGTTGAACAGTTTGACGTGAATGGTCGTTGGCTAAATTCATTACCTGCGCGTTATCGTGAAATCACCGACGACTTTCCAGAATACCAATACCAGATGTTGTGGCTTGCTGCGAATACTTATGAAGCCGCGCAATTGCTTGAATTAAGGCCTGTTATTTTGGCTTTGATCTGCATGAAATACAGTGTCGACAACAAGAAAGCACTGGCACTAAGTCGCTTAGGGCAGAAGAAGATCCTTACCAAGTTGGGCTTAGACGGCAGCAAGGCGACACTCAAATTCATCGACAAGCTAGAGCTTCATTACAATGTTGGTGATGAACTCGACCACATTGTTCGCATTCTCGAGCCACTGCAAAGACGAGTTCTTAAGTTTAAGCATTACTCAAAAGTTGGATACACAGCCCTGCGTTTGGACCAAGTTCATCCATTTCTAACTGGTAGCAGGCTAGGGATTGCAATGGTGGAAGAGGGCAGACTTAACGCACCGTCGAAGATGGCGATGTTCCAAGATGCGATATTGCTAGGGCAAGATTTGGAGATGGATGATCCACTGCGCGCGATTACCAGTCAGAACTCTTTTGCGATGTTTGAACAACTCCATGACCGCTGGACGGAGCAACGCCAATTACGTCGTTTGGAGGGTAACTGCCCAATGGATAAAGACATCCCTTATCCCGTTCCTTTACTTGGCAATGACAACATTCATCCGCTCACGGATTATTACGACCTTGAACACGAAGGCATCGAGCAGAAGCACTGTATTGGCGTGTATCACAACCGAATCATGAGCGATCGTTATGTGGTGTTCCGCATGCTCAAGCCTCAGCGTTTAACCATAGGTTTACGCCGCGTCCCGAGCAAAGCATTTCCTTTTGAAATAGACCAAATCTGCGGAAAACGAAATGCACCTCCGTCGGAATCCGCTCGCCAAGTGATTCACGACTGGCTAGAAGCGAGTAAGCAAAAATATCCTAAGCAATAGCCATTAAGTAGAAGGAATACAGGATGTTTCAACAAGGCGATCTTTGCCCTCATTGTGGTTTGATTATTGTGATGCCTACGGATCTGCAAGGTGAATGCCTAGGATGCGGCGAAGAAATTAATCAAGACCCAGCAGACGATTACGACGAAGAAGAGTAGCTTTACCTACACTTAGATTAAACAAGGCTAGGATAGCCGAATTACTCTCTTTAAAAGGACGGAAAAATGCAGAAAGTAATCTTTAGAAATTGCGATGAAAACTCACCTTATTGGCATGAGTTAGAGGGCTTATTTCAAAGTGAATGGTCTGATTTCAAGTTTAAAGATACATATAAAGAAAACGTACAACTCCCTCCAGTAATAACAGTACTTCGCGATAATGTGGTCATTGGTGGCTTGGCGTATTCCTATTTTCAAGAACCTCACCAAGTTCGTGATGTAGTGTGGATCAACGCTGTGTTTGTCGACCCTCAATGGCGCGGTCAAGGCATTGCCAGTGAACTGATTAATCGTGGTGTCAGACAGGTTTCTTCTGCAGTGCAAACTCAACTCTACGCGTACACCAATATCATGGGTCTCTACCAAGGGCTAGGTTGGTCAATCGTAAATATCGAATCAGAACCGAACCATAAAGTGATGAGTATTGAGCTTAATCGATAAGCTCGGAATAAAAGCCTGATATTAGTTTATCTGCCGTTCGAGTAATGAATTTCTCCCTTTCATCCATAATGCATAAACCTGTTAAATTTTCGTTGAAACTCATGCCGATATCGCCTTTAAATCAAACAACTAGCTGTTGATTAAAACGATCAAGACGATTTATTGCAGCAGTTGTTGAGCACAAAGCCTATATTGACTAGAATGACGCACTTTTTTTATTTACGTACATACAGGTAATGAACATGAGCGATACTAATTCAAGACCAGCTTTACCAGATCATCTTGCAGGTAACCCACGCAGCCCACACCACGTTGCTGAGTGTTTCGAATACCCAATCGGCATTCGTCTAAATGGTAAAGAGCGTACTGATGTTGAAGAATACTGCATCAGCGAAGGTTGGGTTAAGATCCCTTCTCCAAAAGCGCTAGATCGTTTTGGTCAGCCAATGCTTATTACTCTAAAAGGCACTGTAGAAGCTTTTTACATCGACGCATAATCATGTCGTGTGGCTAGCTAATACATCGACGCATAGTCACGTCGTGTGGCTAGCTAATACTTCGAGTAATTAGCTAATGTTTGCTTAATTAGCCAACATCAAGCCACCAAGCGTTATTACCTAAAAGGGTCTAGAGAAATCTAGACCCTTTTTGTTTGCATTGATTTTAGCGAACTTCTTTAACCAATAGCCCAAACCACCTTCATAACTCCACAGATTCAACCAAAATTGTTGTTGGTTGATTTATGTTCGCTCGCTCTTTTTGGATTTATTCGTACTCGAAAGTTCTGATGTTTAATTAAACAGATACAAACAAAAATATGAAGCGCATTCTAATTAAATGAAACTAATATGCTGTATTTAAAGTTATTTTTTGTTAATAACCACCTCTATCACAGAAATTAATCCTGAAGCACATACAATTCCCTTGATTTCGAATGAGCGCTAAATTTTTTCGTTCGAGCGTTTAATTTCTTCCTTCGCCCAATAATTATGAGGTTCCTATGTTTGGAATATTCAAACCTATGGCGCATATCGATCGCTTGTCATCAGATAAGATCGATAGCACCTACACACGACTACGATGGCAGCTGTTTCTTGGCATCTTCGTTGGCTATGCGGGGTACTACTTAGTCCGTAAAAACTTTAGTTTGGCGATGCCTTATCTCATTGAACAAGGTTTTAGCCGTGGAGAACTAGGGGTTGCATTAGCGGCGGTATCTATCGCTTACGGCTTATCTAAGTTCTTAATGGGCAGTGTTTCTGACCGTTCTAATCCTCGATACTTCCTCAGCGGTGGCTTGTTAATGTCGGCACTGGTGATGTTCTGCTTTGGCTTTATGCCTTGGGCAACAGGCAGCATCACTGCGATGTTTATCCTGCTGTTCTTGAATGGTTGGTTCCAAGGTATGGGTTGGCCAGCTTGTGGACGAACCATGGTCCACTGGTGGTCACGAAAAGAACGTGGTGAGATAGTGTCAGTATGGAACGTTGCTCACAACGTGGGTGGCGGTTTGATTGGCCCAATGTTCTTGTTGGGGCTGTGGGCTTTTAACGACGATTGGCGAACCGCTTTTTATGTTCCTGCATTTTTTGCCACTCTCGTTGCTGTCTTTGTTTGGTTTACTGTAAGAGATACACCTCAATCTTGCGGCTTACCACCGATTGAAGAACATAAAGACGATTACCCAGACGACTACGATACGTCTCATGAGAAAGAAATGACGGCGAAAGAGATCTTCTTTAAGTACGTTTTCTCTAACAAACTGTTGTGGTCAATCGCGATTGCTAACGCGTTTGTTTACCTTATCCGTTATGGCGTACTCGACTGGGCTCCGGTTTACTTAAAAGAAGCAAAAGACTTCTCTGTCGATAAATCATCTTGGGCTTACTTCCTGTATGAGTGGGCAGGTATCCCTGGCACCTTATTGTGTGGTTGGATTTCAGATAAGCTATTCAAAGGTCGACGAGCACCTGCAGGTATCTTGTTCATGGTTCTAGTGACAGTCGCTGTGTTGGTATATTGGCTGAACCCTGCGGGTAACCCAACGGTTGATATGTTGGCACTGGTTGCGATTGGTTTCCTTATCTATGGTCCTGTAATGCTGATCGGTTTGTATGCACTGGAACTTGCACCTAAGAAAGCTGCAGGTACAGCGGCTGGTCTAACAGGTTTGTTTGGTTACTTAGGTGGCGCGGTTGCTGCGAACGCAATACTCGGCTTTATGGTTGACCATTACGGTTGGGATGGCGGCTTCATTATTTTGGTCGGCGCTTGTGTAGCTTCAATCATCTGTCTGCTGTACGCCTTCTTAGGTGAGCGTGCGCACCATAAACAAAAAGATCTCGAACGAGAGAAAGAAGCGTTAGCTCAGTAGTGTATTTACTGAATCACATCTATAAATAACAACAGAGGCAGGTATATCCTGCTTCTGTTTTATCAAGGGAAACAATAATGAAAACAACGTCACTGTCTCTGACCTTATTAGCACTAAGCTTATCTGCAAATGCATTAGCAGATCCTTTAGTGATTGCGCATCGCGGTGCTTCTGGTTATTTACCTGAACACACATTACCCGCTAAAGCGCTCGCTTATGCAATGAAACCTGATTACATCGAACAAGATGTCGTGATGACCAAAGACGACCAATTGGTGGTTTTGCATGATCATTATCTAGACCGAGTCACCGATGTCGCGGATCGCTTTCCAACACGTGCTCGTTCAGATGGCCGTTACTACGCGATTGATTTTACGCTCGCTGAGATCAAATCATTAAAGGTGACCGAAGGCTTTAAGTTAGATGAACAAGGCAACAGAGTGGCAGGGTACCCAACGCGCTTCCCAATGTGGCAGTCTGATTTCCGTGTCGCTACCTTTGCAGAAGAAATCGAGCTGATCCAAGGCCTAAATAAGACCTTAGGTTATGACGTGGGCATCTATCCTGAAATTAAAGCACCTTGGTTCCATCGTCACGAAGGCAAAGATATCTCAAAAGCTGTGCTTGCAACCTTGCATCAATATGGTTACCTATCAAAAGACGACAAAGTGTATTTGCAGTGTTTTGACGCCAATGAACTTCAACGCATTAACGATGAGCTCATGCCAGTGATGGAAATGGATCTTAAGCTCGTTCAGTTGATGGCCTATACAGATTGGAATGAAACCATGACCTACCAAGGTGACAAAGCAACGCCGTACAGTTACGACTGGATGTTTGAAGCTGGTGGCATGGAAAAAGTGGCGTCTTATGCGGAAGGAATAGGCCCTTGGAAGCCAATGTTGGTGGACGATGCATCGACCAAAGATAACATCATTATTAAACCGTTAATACCCCGTCAGTTACGAGCTATTAGTAACGAGATACTAAGAGCCAAAAGCACCGACTAAAGGTGCTTTTGGCTCTTCTTTCACTTTTTGGATCTCCTTGTACTGGCCTCGAAATCCTACCTATATTCTTCTTTCTCAGCCCGCATTTTGATATTCACTCGGTTTACAGCTATAACCTGACTTGATAGGTTACTCCCACTGCAGCCAGATGCTTAATCTATAAGTGTTTATCGGCTCAACCTGATATTGAATTTGGAAAGATCATGGAAGAAAGAAGCAAAGCTTATCTTGATAGCTACCTCAACACATTACCAGCAGACGTTGCTTCGCAATACACCTCTTTTAGTGCCGACTATTACTGTGCTGATGAATACAACGCCAACCTCTGCGCCCAGTTAATTCTCAAGGGTGAAAAACAAGCGTCTTGCAGCCTTGAATATTGGTACAGCCATGAAGGCGAGACGAGACCAGTAGTTGGTCACTTGCAAGTCGTCACTGACTGGGATGGCAAGCCAGTTTGCATTGTAGAGATCACTTCAGTCTCACAGTGCAAATATAACGAAGTGACGGCGGAGTTTGCTGCTGCCGAAGGCGAGGGTGACAAAACACTCGAATGGTGGAAAGAAGCTCACTGGAACTTCTTCTCTCGTGAATGTGAAGAGCTCAAGATCTCACCAAGTGAAGACATGTTACTTATGTTGGAGCGTTTCAAAGTGGTTTATCAATAAAGGGTATTTTGTGTTTAGAAGATCGTGCTCCATAAACAGTAACAAGGTTGTCCATAATGAGCCTAACCGTCCGAGAAGTTTTTATAGGCTCGCTTAAACATTAGATAATTCATCGTATGCAGGAGGCAAGATGACAAAGCTAATCGAATTAACAGAAATAGTCTTATTCGACTGGGGCAATACGCTGATGGTCGACTTCCCAGACGCACAAGGGAAGATGTGTGACTGGGAAACCGTACAAGAAGTGAGCGGTGCTCGTGCATTACTGGCTGAACTCTTCAAAAATCATCAAGTCTATGTTGCCACCAATGCTGGTGATTCCAGTAAAGACGACATCATTCGTGCCTTTGAACGCGTTGGCCTATCTCAATATATCTTGGGTTACTTTTGTAAGGCGAGCATTGGCTTTTCTAAGTTCGAGCCGGGGTTCTATCCTGCCATTATTTCTAAGCTCGGTGTTGCACCACAAGACATCACCATGGTTGGCGACACCTTAGAAAAAGACATTTACCCAGCACTTGAAGCGGGTTTGCAAGCGGTGTGGTTGAACACGGAAGGAGTTGAGCTTAAGTCACAGCATCCGAATGTCATGCAAGTTCAATCCCTAAGCGAACTGTTGGAAAAGCGCGATTAACTCTCTGATATTAAGTTCAGATAAAGCGCTTGTCTGTTTTGACGCAAGCCTCTCATCTCTTTGCTGTTTAATCTTCTAAGCTAACTTTAGTTTCCACTATGAGGGCTAGGTTATGAGTATCGAACGTCATGGAATATCGGTTGGAATTGAACGTGTTAGCGGTGAAACCATCGTTGTGTTCAAAGCGAAAGGCAAACTCACACACGATGACTATCAAGCAATGATGCCAATTCTAAATACCACGCTAGAAGAACTCGATTCATCGAAACTCAAGATGCTGGTCGACATCTCCACCTTAACGGGTTGGGAGTTACGTGCTGCTTGGGATGATTTCAAACTGGGATTAGAGCTCAATTCGAAGATAGACAAAATCGCGATTTATGGTGATAAAAGCTGGCAAGAATTCGCTTCAAAAGTAGGGAGTTGGTTTGTGTCTGGTGAGATAAAGTCATTCGAAGACCACGACTCTGCGCTTAAGTGGCTAGTTGATTGATTCTATCTACGGACAGCTAGAGAGCAATCCGTAAACAACGCTAATGACGGTTAACGAGCATTGTGCTTAAAGGCTGTCATTTTTTGTTTTGGCTATGTATTTCCTATTCGATTCAATAGAGTATATTCATTGCAGCGTGTAACATACGCAGGCTTTGTTTGGTCGCGACTAATGGTGTGGCTAGATTCAGTAAGAACGAGAACTAAAACAGAAATAAGGTCTAACGACATGAATAAGGTAATTGATAAGCTGGCTTGGATATTCATCAAAGACGGCAAGCTGTTGATGGTCAGATCAAAAGGCAAAGAACTGTTCTATCTACCGGGTGGTAAGCGTGAAGCTGGCGAAAGCGATGAGCAAGCACTGGTTCGTGAAATCAAAGAAGAGATCTCAGTTGATTTAGTGACTGATTCCATCAAATACGTCGAGACGTTTACAGGCCAAGCTGATGGCAAGGCGGAAGGCGTATCAGTGCAATTGACTTGTTATCTTGCTGATTATACTGGCGAACTGTCTCCAGATGCCGAAATCGAAGAGCTTAAGTTTGTTGATGGCAACGACAGAGCGGTATGCTCATTGGCGGCACTGGTTGCGCTTGATTGGTTAGAAGCGAACCAGTATTTGGCTTAAGGTTTTAGCGGCTACTAGCTAATACTGAAGATTGATCTTCAAAAGATCATCGCTTACGAATAGCTTGAAGGGCGGCTGTCTTTCATCAACAGGTCGAGTTTCCTTTGAGCTTTCTTCGTGTCTTGTAAATCCACCACCTCAATCATTTCACACTCATCTCGTACCATCTCATTAATTAGGCTTGGGTAGTGTCGGCAATCTTCTGGTCGGTCTAAGTAAATGCTACATGTGTACTTGGCTTGAGCTTTGGTGTCTTTCGTCGGAACCAGCTCCAGAAAAGGGCAGCGAGTTAAACGTTCGCCAGATTCAGGGTCGAACCAGATCTCGCTTCCTCGAACATATTCAAAGATGTCTGGGTTGAACAACTCCCACAAATCAATCTCTTCTTGCGTTGCGGCAAGGTCACCATCTCCGTATTTGATACAGCATTTCCCGCATTGATTACAATTTTTCATTAGTGACTTCATTGGTTGGTGAGCTTTTATCATTTTACCACTGATAGGCGTGGCACGTTGACTTTGTTGTTCATGGTTAAGCCGTTACGGGGCGAGAACATGGAATGACGGCGCTTAAAATCAATTTATCTATGCACCACCACTCCAAACAAGGCTGTAAACAGTGATACAATTTGCGCCTAGCAAGTTATTAAAACAAGGCATAAAAATGAGAACCGTATACACCACCGAAGGCGACATCAACGCAAAGAAACAGAAAGACGCATACCCAAAGTTGGCGCTATGTGATAACTGCGTTCGAGACTATGTGGTGATTGCTCAAGGCGAACGTACTTATAAGCCATGCGCAAAATGTGGTGCCGACGATTAATGCGCCTTGATAAATACCTATGTAAAAGCACTGACCTAACCAAGCCTGAAGCGATTGAACGCATCCATAATGGCGAGGTGAACGTAAACAGTGAAACAGTCACCGATGAATCGACTCAGGTTCATGAAACCAACGCCATCTTGTTTAATGGCATGCCGCTTAAATTGCGTGAATTTCGATACCTCTTAATGCACAAGCCTGCGGGTACTATCTGTTCTAATGTCGATGAAGTTTATCCTTCACTGTTCAACTACATCGAGATAGACAAAGCATCAGAACTGCACATCGCAGGGCGCTTAGATGCCGACACAACAGGCTTAGTCTTGATTACCGATGATGGGCGATGGTCATTCAACATCACTCTGCCAACCAAGTCATGTAAGAAGGTATATCGCGTGACATTGTCACGAGATATCAAAGATGATGTCGCTGACAAGTTCAAAGCGGGCATTCAATTGCAGGGCGAACAAAAACTGACGCGTCCGGCAGAACTCGAAGTGATTACCAGTAAAGAAGTGCTGTTGACCATTACAGAAGGTAAGTTTCATCAAGTAAAACGAATGTTTGCTGCGGTAGGGAATCGAGTTGTTGGACTACACCGTGAGCAGATTGGTGATGTTCGTTTAGATGTTGAAGCAGGTCAGTGGCGTTATCTAACTAAAGCCGAAGTCGACTCATTTCAGCAAGACTCTGAGTAAACGCTGTAACCACTTAAAGCGTTAAGCGTGTCAGGACCAGAATATCAGCACTATAAGGATCTAGGATGGAAAACCTCAAAGTCTCAGAAATTAAGTCTTTCGTGCCCGCGAAAGACTTCGATTTATCTAAGCGTTTTTACCAGTCAATCGGCTTCGAAGTGATGTCTGAATTTCACGATATCGCCTATCTACGACACGGCAGTTGTGCGTTCCTTCTGCAAAATTTTTATGAACCTGCGCACTGTCACAATTACATGATGCACTTGCTGGTTGAAGACGTAAAAAGTTGGTATCAACACATCCAAAACTCTAATGTAGTGTCGGAATTTGAAGTTACCGTTTCCGATTGAGCTTGAATTTGTAACAGACTCGCGCGCATCTTCCCAATATCAAAACAATCCTTGGAGTATTTAGAAATGTTGTTTTCTAGTCTGTCTAAACCATAGGTTCATGGCTCCGAGTTATGTTCTGAACTGCTCAATTTCTTAACCGAGCATAAGAGTGATTTCGAAGAAAAGTTAATCCCTGATCTGTCATACATCGATGATATGGCACATGTGGTGAACGGTATCAAAATCAAAGGCGTTCTCCACATCAATGCGAATCAATACCGACTTCAATATTCGTTTGATTGGGAGCTGTTTCTAGGCTGTTCAGATAGAAACGAAACCGGTGTAGAGAATGGAAGTGTTCTATTCACTCTTGAGGACGATAACGTTCTTAATATTAACTTCCCAAACTACGGTTCTCGAGACACTAGCGATGAGCTCTAGTCGGTTCTTCGTGGGTGCTATACAGAAGGAACAACAATGATAACTATCGAAAGGCTTGAAGATTCACATGTGGCGTTAGTTCAGGCCATCCAACTCGCCGATGAACAGGTTAAGTTCGCTGGTACAGCTGCAGAGTTTTTATTAGACGGCAGTGAAACGACGCACTTGCACGTGATTAAGTCTGATAACGAAGTTGTGGGTTTCTTTAAGCTGGATATCGCTTACGCAGAGCACTACGAATTCTGCCCTGAAGGAAGCATTGGCTTGAGAGCTTTTGTGCTTGATAAAAACCAGCAAGGTAAAGGTTTAGGAACAGGCACGGTGAAGGCTTTGTTTCCGTATTTAAAAGCGAATTACTCAGCGTATGAGTCGATTTACTTAACTGTGAATTGCAAAAATCCGGCAGCATTCAACTGTTATAAGAAAGGCGGCTTCGAAGATATCAATCAACAGTATTTAGGTGGCGCAGCAGGCCCGCAATTTATCATGCGCGGTCGAATTGCTTAGTAATAAATTATTGATGAGAAACACCTGCACAGCTGTATGCAGGTTGAGAGTCTTAAAGAACACGAGAAGGAAATTTGATGAAGGTTCAATATCTTGAAGTGGTTACCCCAGAGGTCGATGTCGTTTGTGCAACATACGCTCAGCTCTACAACGTGAAATTCAGTGGTGCAGATGTGAACCTTGGTGGGGCGCGCACTGCAAAGCTATCTAATGGCGGGGTAATTGGCATTCGAGCACCGCTTCGTGAAACTGAAGAACCAACTGTTCGTCATTACACGTTGGTTGAGGATATTCAGTCTGCAGTAACTGCAGCCGAGAAACTAGGCGCCGAAGTTGCGGTGCCGCCAATGGAGTTACCACGTCACGGGATGTGTGCCATTGTCATTCAAGGTGGCGTCGAGCTCGGATTCTGGCAGTTATAAATGATGTATACCTTTTAGATTGTGACGGACGAGATACTACGATTTATGATGCGACACCTAGTGTCTTTACCTGCTTCATGGCATCATTCCACGCAGCTAAAACCCCAACAAGGTATGTTATGAAACAGAATATTGTCCACATTGCACTCGTGGTAAAAGACTACGATGAAGCGCTTGATTTCTATGTAAACAAGCTTAAGTTTGATCTCATCGAAGACACGTATCTGCCAGAAGAAGATAAGCGCTGGGTTGTTGTTGCTCCACCAAATTCAACCGGTGTGAGCCTGTTACTTGCTAGAGCTTCCAAGCCAGAGCAACTCGATTTCATCGGCAACCAAGCTGGTGGACGCGTATTCCTATTCTTAAACACCGATGACTTCTGGCGTGATTACGAACGTATGACGTCTTTGGGCATTAACTTTGTCCGAGAGCCTAAAGAGCAAGGCTACGGCACCGTTGCTGTGTTTGAAGATCTTTACGGTAACTTGTGGGATCTGCTTCAGTTAAATCCTGAACACCCTATGGCTAACAGGTAGATAAGCTTAGCCCACAACCATCGGGTGTTGCGTATTACAAAATGTCGGTTCATTGGGAGTAACGCTTCTCTTTCGTTAGGTTAACCCTCCGCACCGCTAAATCATCAACTTAACTTAAGGAAGCTCATCGTGGAAGAAATCAAAGGCATTCTGCAATTCATGGTCGAGATTGAACAATTAAAGGATGTTCATCGACAGACAAAACCGGTTGGATTGGATCGATATGAAAACTCCGCTGAGCACAGTTGGCACGTCTGTTTGAGCGCACTCATGTTGAAAGACTATGCCAATGAACAAATCGATATTACGCGAGTAATGAAGATGCTGCTGATTCATGATCTTGGGGAAATCGATGCCGGAGACACCATCATTTATGCCAGTGAAACCGAAGAAAACAAGCTCAAAGAGAGAAACTGCGTCGAGCGGTTGCTGAAATCATTGCCGAGCCATTCAACAAGCGAGTATTTGGATTTATGGCTTGAGTTCGAAGCCGGTGAGTCACCAGAAGCTAGATTTTGTAAGGCGATCGATAGAGTGCCGCCTTTGCTTCATAACATCCATGGTGGTGGTCACAGCTGGAAGAAGCACAACATATCCAAAGACAAAGTACTGACCTTCAATGGCGAGCGTATTTCTAAAGGCAGTCGTGCCTTATGGAAAGAGCTAGAAGTGCAACTTGAAGGTGCTGCGGAAAAAGGGCTATTAAAGTAAAAGTTAATTTCATACCTTAGCGTAAGAATAGCTTTAGCTTTTCAATGAGGGAGATCTCGATGGTAACTGATTCAAGATGCATGGCACTTACCTTGTGTCTCATTTCTTTCTAATAAAACTCTAGTGGACAACAATAAGTTCGAGAACCGAGTGATAAGTTGTTAGCATGCATCAACTTTATAAATATTGGTTGGCTTATATAAATGCTTGATAATAAGTATATTAAACATCCTTATCACTGCGAACAGTGTAACGCACTTACCCCGCACCTTGCTGTTAACGCTTCCGATGCTGAATCTAAAGCGGACACTGAATCTGAAAAGAAACAATGGAAGCTAGGCGTGTTGATGGAGTACCTGATGACGTTATTGTTTAAAGGTGACCATAATGTTCCCGGTTTTTATGTCGACAGTGATTACGAATACCAGTGTGAAAAGTGTGGGACTAAGTCGTGGCACTGATTGGGGATGAAAATTTGATTCAACCTTAATTTTTTGAGCTCTAACCCCGAAATCAACTCGCTTAAAGAACTCGTTTGCTTTAAGAATTAGTGAGTTTCAGTCAGGCGTATTATTCCAATTTTGTTATGGAGGACAAACGAGTGATATACCCAAAAGCTTTAAATATTGGTGACAAAATCGGATTTTTCTCACCGTCATCGCCCGCAACGGTCTTTGCACCTAATCGATTTGCTCGTGCTAAACGTTATTTGGAAAAGCAGGGCTTCATTCTAGTTGAAGGTTTGTTAACTGGAGAGTCAGAAGGGTATCGTTCTGGTTCCATTCAAGCGCGAGCCGAAGAACTCAATCAGCTCATTCGAGATCCTGGCGTGCGCTGCATTATGTCGACCATTGGTGGTAACAACAGTAACTCACTGTTGTCATACATCGATTATGATGCCCTTAGAGACGACCCTAAGATCATCGTCGGCTATTCAGATGCCACAGCATTACTGTTAGGCATCTACGCCAAAACTGGATTGGTGACTTTTTATGGCCCTGCACTTGTTGCGTCATTTGGTGAGTTCCCGCCATTAGTCGACGAAACCTTCCAATCGTTTACTGACATCTTATGCTCGGATTCAAGCCAACATCAGTACACGATGCCTGAGAGTTGGACGGACATTAAACACGATTGGGAAACTCAAGACTCTGCAAAGCCAGTTTACAATAACGAATGGCACTTCATGGGAAGAGGTCAAGTAAGCGGTCGCGTGATTGGCGGCAACCTGAGTACGATGGCCGGGATTTGGGGCAGCGAATACATGCCAGAAATTCAGTCTGGCGATATTCTGCTTATTGAAGATTCACTAAAAGGCATTGAAGCGGTCGAGCGTTCATTCGCGCACTTATTGGCTTGCGGAGTATTCGATAAAGTAGGCGCTATTGTACTCGGCAAACATGAGTTGTTTGATGACAAAGGGACAGGGCGAACACCACTCGATGTACTTCTTGAAGTGCTGAACGGTAAAAATGTCCCGATCCTGTATGGCTTCGACAGTTGTCACACCCATCCCATGCTAGTCACGCCACTAGGTGTGCAAGGCACTATTGATTTTGATGACCAAACATTCAAGCTTCAAAGCCAATGGTTAGCGTCGAGTTAACCTAAACTGATGATAATAAGACGCATTAGAAAAGTGATCCTCTCTGCAAACTGAGAATCGAGTCGCGTCTATACTGACATGGGTTACGTCGCTGATTTTAGAAGTGGCGCTATGAATGTAAGTTTGATTAGGTTAAATCTCTGAGGTGACGATGAAAAAATTACTACCACTATGCGCCATTTTACTCTCTGCATCATTTTTAGCTGCGGCTTCTGATGGTTTGATTAAATACCAAAGTAATTACTCAGTGAAAGAGACCGCTGACCGCTTTGAAGAACTCGCTATAAGCAAAGGTTTGACGTTGTTTGCGCGAATTGACCATCAGAAAAACGCGAGTAAGGTCGATCTTGAATTGAGACCAACGGAAGTCATCATCTTTGGTAACCCGAAAGTAGGGACACCATTAATGCAATGTGCTCAAGAAGTCGCGATAGATTTACCGCAGAAGGTGTTAGTCACTGAAGATTCAAATAAGAAAGTATGGTTGTCTTACAACGATCCTAATTACTTGGTAGAGCGTCACGCGATCAATGGCTGTGACGAGGTCGTTAAGAAAGTATCGGGTGTACTAAGCAAGCTATCAGAAGCGACAGTGGCGAAAAAGAAAGCGAAATAACCAAGACCAATTAGCACTCATTAAGACTATTAATGGGTGCGACTTGACGAGGATATAGCTTCCCAATCAACGTTTGGCTGCATTGACAACTAAGCAACAATATATAAAAGTAGTTTTATGAAACTGAATTTAGCGCCATCTAACCAACGAATTATCATCATTCCATAAGAATGGTGGGATTGTTGATGCGCTTTGTTTATCGAACCCACCCGTAAGGTGGGTTTTTTGTCGCTGTCTTATGGGTTTTATCTGAATAGAGGAAGTCATATGAAAAAGATCGCGGTTTTTGGTAAGCCTGGGAGTGGAAAGTCCACAGTCAGCAAGGCGTTAGCACTAGCTACAGGGATAGAGCTTCACCAGTTGGACTCTATTGTTTACAAGGCCAACGGAGAGTTTGTTGAACGTGAAGTATTTGAGGAGGCTCATGAGAGCATACTTAAGTCAGAAAGCTGGATCATCGATGGTTTTGGCCCTCTAGGCTCGTTCAACACACGTTTAGATGCAGCTGATACCTTGGTTTATATCGACATTCCTTATTCAACTAGCTACTGGTTTGTAACCAAGAGAATGCTCAAAGGTTTATTTGTTAAACCTGAAGGCTGGCCTGCTGGAAGCTCAGTGATAAAAGGCACGATACAAAGCTATAAGACACTACAACTGTGTCCTAAATTTTGGAATGACGACTTTAGAGCGCAGTTAGAATTGCGCGCTAAAGAGAAAGAGGTTTACATCATCAGAAGCGTGACTGAATTGAATAACTTTGTTCACCAACACTTCACTTAACAGTCGAGAGTTTACTTTTCTTTAAAACGCTCTTACTTACTCATAACTTCATGAAAATATTTAGATTTAACTCTACGTGTGGCATATTTGCCATATGTTTAGTTTGTGCTTTGAGTTAAGGAGATAGATATTATGTATGGAAGTGAGAAGACGAGAGCGTTCTGTAGTAACTGTAAGGAACTGACACTGCACAAGTACACTATGTTCAGTAACCAAGCCGAAAAAGCGCCACAACATGAAAAGAAGCCAGGGTTGCTTGGAATGATTTTATCGTCGCTAGCTTCAAGTGGCGGAAACGGTGACTATAAATGTACAAAGTGTGGAACCAATTTACGTACACCGGACAACCTTGATTAGCCTTTAACCTACTTAATACTTCAACATTCTTCTTCTTTAATTATCCATTTTCATTTGATAATAATTCAAATTGTACCGTGTTTTTCATTGAATGAACTTCTAGTAGTCTATGCGAATAGTTAATTATTGGGCATTCAAATGACACAGTATCAGTTCCAACAAGGGCATATTCGCCCACCTTCAGAAGCGGATAGCTTATTGATTCGCACCACCCAAGGTTGTCCTTGGAACAAATGTAAATTCTGTACGCTGTTTGAGGGGATGGAGTTTGCAATTCGTCCCGTTGAAGAGATTAAGAAAGACATTTGGGCTGCGAAAGCATTCTATAAGAACCGTAAATTTGAGACCTGTTTTCTGCAAGACGGTGATTCATTCACTATGGATACCGAAGACTTGCTGGATGTGTTGAATACACTCAAACAAGCCTTCCCAGAGTTAAAGCAGATCAGCTCTTATGGACGAGCGCAAAGCATGACTAAGAAGTCGCCTGAAGAGATGAAAGCCATCTGTGATGCAGGGCTCAACATGCTTTATTGCGGTATGGAATCGGGTTCTATTGATGTTCTCAAATTGATGAAAAAAGGCATTACTCCGAAATCTATTTTGAAATCGACCGAATACGCGAAGCAAGCGGGTATGAAGATGATGACCTTCATTATCCTTGGCTTGGGTGGTAAAGAATATTCGGCGCAGCATGTTGAAGAAACGGCGGCCTTACTTAACCAAATCAACCCAGATGAAATACGCATTCTGTCGCTTGCTGTGAAGCCTGGAACCGAATTGGATGAACTGGTGCAGAATGGAGAGTTCACGCCACTTAGCGAACGTGAAATGCTTGAAGAACAATATCAATTGATCAGTAAACTAAACCGCGTGACGGGCAACTATGGTAACTATCACGGTATTAATTTGTTGATGGAACTGAACGGACAGCTGCCACAGGATAAAGCGAAGTTCTTAGCGACAATAGACCGTTTCAATATGATGAGTGAGAATGACCAGAATAACTTTATCTTGGGACGTCGCATTCATTACTACGCCGCATTGAAAGACATGGATAACCAACTTATGTACGATTCTGTACAAAGAGAGCTTAATCGCATTCAAAAGCAAAATCCCGATGAACTCGACAATGTGTTTTACCAACTCCGTCAACGCATGATCTAGCAGCAAGGACTAATAACATGAATAACCTCGTTAACTGGCAAATCAGAAATGAAAATCCTGAACACTGGTCTTTGGACAACGGTGTGCTGACGATGCAAGTGCAAGAGGGCAATATCTTTGGTGCGGGTTCAGCTGATGTTGATAATATCTTCATTCATCCAGTATCTAGCTCGGATTACAGCACAGAAGTGACGGTTCAATTAGATCCAAACCGTTCATTTGAACAAGCCGGCTTAGGTATTTACTGGGATAACGACAACTACATTAAAGTGAGCAAAGAGATGTTCATGGGCGAGCGTTCATTGGTGTTCGTTGTAGAACAAAATGGTCAGCCACAGATCAAGGAACGTCTGTTGTTTAGTGAATCTAGTGTGTCGGTTAAGCTCGTCAAGCAAGGCGGAAAAGTCAGCGCTCATTTCCGCCCTTTAGGAAAACAACAATGGCAGGAAGTGATCACGTTTGATTCGTTAGTAGGCAGTGAACAGGGTGTGATGCTTTATACGTTCAGTGGCAGTAAGGCGACGCCTAATTTCGCCAAGTTTAGTGGCTTTAGTTTGTCTGACGCTTAATTGTTTGTCTTACGCTGAATAAGCTTCCTTAGCGTATAAAAAAACGGACCGATATTGCTACCGGTCCGTTTTTAAATTCTTCAAGTCAAAGCGCTTATGCGCAACACTTCTTGTATTTCTTACCGCTGCCGCAAGAACATGGGTCGTTACGGTTAGGGGTCTTTTCAAACGTCATCGTTTTTGGCTTGTTCAGTAGAGTATCAAGCTCGATGGTGTTCTCTTCTTTGTCTGCGTCGACTGTAACGGTAACGAAGATAGTATTTTCAGCGGCTAGTGCTTCAACTTCTGCTTTGCGCGCTTCAGTTTGAACCATTACTGCGATTGGAGATTCTTCAGTACCCGCTTTTACATCGCGGTTTACGTTGTAGCCAGCAAGAACGTGGTTCTGTCTTGTTTCGATACGGCCTTTGAAAAATAGTTTCGACATTGGGTACTCATTAAAAATGTTGAATGGCGCTATTTTTAACGGCGATAGCGCAATGGAGCGGGGATTATACGCATATATTGCAATTGATAAAGCAGTGATGTGAGCAAAGGCTGTTTGGTTTTTGTTTTCTAGCAACGATTTGTTCTCTAGCTCTGTTCCTATTAGACAAATTTCGAAATTCAAGACAATAAAATTGCCCTAAATAGGCTTATGAATGATAAATTCAAATTACTAATCGAAACAAAGAGATAGTGTATGAAGTTAGATGCCATCCTGTGGGATTACGATGGAACCATAGTCAATTCCGTTCCAAAGAATATCGCAATCACAAAAGATATTATCTCTTTAGTCGCGCCACACTTGTCAGGCGACAACTTACCTAAATATTTGCTTAGCGAAGCGCTTTATCATGAAGCCAACCACGGGGCTAAAAACTGGCAAGCCTTATATGTCGACTATTACGGCTTATCCCATGACGAAATGTTGATAGCTGGTGGAATGTGGGAAGAGCATCAAGAGAAAAACCAAACAGCCGTTGCCTTGTTTGAAGGAATGGAAACCGTGGTTAATCAGTTTGCTCATCTTCCTCATGGGATCTGCTCTCAAAACTCTCAATTGAATATTCGTGGTGTGCTCGACAGTTATGGCATTGGTGATTTGTTTAAATCGGTCGTGGGCTATGACGATGTCTCGAACGGTAACCAAAAAACCCATCCATTTGGTGGTGTGAAATGTGTCGAGAACATATTTGGCGCCGATCCGACTAACGAGCTTTGTTTGATGTACATCGGTGACCATGAAGCGGACACACAGTTTGCTCGCAATATTGAAGCCGCGCTGGGTAAAAACGCAAAAGTGATTGCCGTTGCAGCAGGTTATAGCCGATCGAAACCTGAAAATTGGCAAACCAAGCCCGATTACATTGCTAACAGTGTCGATGATCTTTTAACGATCATTAGCAAGTACGCATAACGAAGCAGACATTTAAAAATCACCACACGTAAATAACTTTAAGGAAGAATAATGACACCAAAACAAGTGGTATTGGGATTTTGGGATGCAATGCGCAGTAATGATTTTGCAAAGGCAGGTGAATGGCTAACCGCAGATTTTGAAGGCTATTGGCCGCAGTCGTCTGAATTGACGTTAGGGCGCGACAACTTCACTGCAATCAATACTGAATACCCAGCCAATGGTGTTTGGGAATTCACGCTCAATTCGATTGTCTGTGAAGGTAATACGGTAGTCACGGACGTTTCGGTCACTGACAGTGTGTTGAAAGGCCGAGTGATCACCTTTCACACGGTGGTTGACGGTTTAATTCAAAAGCAAACTGAGTTTTGGCCAGACCCATTCGAAGCGCCGGCGTGGCGATCGCAGTGGGTTCAGATCGTATCGAACAATTAGTTTGTATCGATACGATCAGTTTGTCACGAACAATCAGGTTGCACAGAATAAGTAAACATTAGGAGGTTTCATTGAGCAAGGTAGTGGTTGTAACCGGCGGAAGCCGAGGCATTGGCGCAGCAACGTCTAAATTGTTGGCCAGTAAAGGCTATGCTGTATGCGTTAACTTCATACACAATGAGTCGCGAGCTGAAGATCTAGTAGACGAGATTCGTGAACAAGGCGGAACCGCGATAAGCGTGCGTGCGGATGTGTCTGTTGAATCGGATGTGAAATCTTTATTTGAGATTGCTCGTAATAAGCTAGGTCCAGTGACGCACTTGGTCAATAATGCCGGGATCTTGTTTACCCAGTCACCATTGGTTGATATTGAATTGGATCGCTTTGAAAAGGTGATGAAATCCAACGTATCAAGCTGCTTTCTGTGCAGTAAAGCCTTTATCAAACAAGCCGATGGCGCGGGTTCGATTGTGAATGTATCGTCTACCGCTTCTCGTACTGGCGCACCGTTTGAGTATGTGGATTACGCAGCATCGAAAGGTGCGATGGATTCACTCACCAAAGGCTTATCGCTTGAATTAGCTTCACGCAATATCCGAGTGAATGGCGTAAGGCCAGGTTGTATTTATACTGAGATGCATGCAGACGGCGGAGAGCCAGATCGCGTAGACAGACTAGCTTCGCAGTTACCGTTACAACGAGGTGGCACACCAGAAGAAGTCGCGAACTCTATCGCGTGGTTATTATCAGACGAAGCTTCGTATGTCACCGGCTCGTTTATTGATATTGCAGGCGGTCGATAGGGCACGTTTGCCTTTACACTAATATAAACAAGTTACAACCATCAACACGCAACAAAAGTACCTAACTAAAAGAACGAAACTAAGAGTACAACCATGAAAAACTATTTTGAAAGCCCGTTTGTTGGAAAGTCACTCAAAGAACAAGTGACCAACCCGAACATCATCGTGGGCGAGCACAGCTATTACTCGGGTTACTACCATAACCACAGCTTTGATGACTGTGCGCGTTACCTATTACCGGATAGAACCGACATCGATAAGCTGATCATTGGCAGCTACTGCTCGATTGGTTCTGGCGCCGTGTTTATGATGGCGGGCAACCAAGGCCACCAAAACCAGTGGGTGAGTACCTTCCCGTTTTTCTATCAAGACGATGAGAAGTTTGAAGGTGCGATAGACGGCTTTGAACGCTCTGGTGATACCGTGATTGGTAACGATGTGTGGATTGGTACAGAAGCCATGATCATGAGTGGTGTTAAGGTTGGTGACGGAGCCATCATCGCAAGTCGAGCGGTTGTGACTAAAGATGTCGCGCCATACTCGATTGTCGGTTCAAACCCAGCACGCCATATCCGTTATCGTTTCAATGAGACTGAAATCGCTCAGTTGCTAGAAATGAAATGGTGGGAATGGAGCGAAGAACAAATCAAAGGCGCAATGTCGCTAATGTGTTCTTCAGACATTGGTGGTTTGTACCATTATTGGAAAGGATTCTTGAAGCCTTAAATTGTCGTTCACAGATGAAATGTGAATGGTGAGAACGAGATTAAATTTAACAAATTACTCAATGTTCTGATTATGGCAATGCGATTGTGATACGAGTAACTTATTGATTGTAAAGATATTGAATAGTATGGCATGTCGCATTAGCGTGGTGGATGAATTGGAAGGGTATTATGATTAGTTGCAACGATTACGATTATATTGAGATTGTGTGTATGCACCGATACCCAATCAAATTAACGCTGAAATCTGGCGAGCAGATTGAATGTGTCGGATTAGATACTCAACGCAATGATAGCCGTGAAGAGTGCATTAAGGTCAGTATTCAAGGTGTAGAACAACTTGTCGTACTCACAGACCTTTCCACACTAGAAGTTTGTGTCGACAACCCTCACTTTCAGCATGTTTCATTCAAAACGTCATAGGCTTTCAAATGAATAGCACCATAGAACAATGCTATTGCACCGCGTGCAGAGAAGAGACACAACATGTTGTTGTGTTGGTCAGAAAGACGAGTGCGTTTGCAGACAAACCTAACCAAAAGCGAAGTGAGTTTTGGGCAGGCATGATAAAAGGTTGGTTCCTTGGCCCGTTTGTCGCGTCAATGGATGAGTTTTCTCGTCACCTTGTCTGTGAAAAATGTGGCCATAAAGAGATACAAGATTAGCATCGTTATCTTATAAAACATTGGATTCAATACAGTTAGATCGTCAATTGGCTTAGGAATAGAACGAATGAAAGTAGAAACGATTGAAGCCGTAAAGGCGTATGGGTTTTCAGTAAGAACCACTAATCAGGATGAGGTTGACCCAACTAAAGCGAAGATAGGTCAATTGTGGCAGGGCTTTTTTGATCAGGCTTTTCCCAAACTGACGCCGGATTCAAAAGTGTACGGTGTCTACACTAATTACGAGTCTGATTTTACGGGTGAGTTTGATGTTATCGCGTGTGCTAATGCGTTAACGGATCAAGACTTAAATAATCTTATTGAAACCAAGATTGAAGCAGGCAAATATCTGACGTTTTCTGCTGAAGGTGAACTTCCTCAAGCAGTCATCGATCTATGGGGTGAAGTGTGGGCGTATTTCAGCGCTGCTGACTGCCCACATGTGAGAACTTACACGACAGATTTTGAACTATACAAAGGTGAAACTGAAGTCGAGATTTCGATAGCGATTCAGTGATCAGGTTAAAATGAACAAAAGGCTTAGCTTAGACTGTGTTTGCCAGTTAAGAGACAGTAGTTACCGGTAAAGAGACAACGGAAACCCAGTTAAGCCTTTGAATATCTGCTCATTACAAAGAAGATACAGTGTCACGTACTTATCTTGATTACTACGCTTTCTCTATCCTTGAATTACCATTATCCACCAAAAAGACAATCTTGCTTGGTTTCATTCCACAAAGGGTATTGCTTCATGACTTGGGTGTAGAGCTTACTTTCAAGGTGCGCTCTTAACCAACGTCCTACGTTTTGATATTCCGATTTCACAAACCACTTCTTTTCGACTCGCACAAACTGACTGACGAAAGGCATCACCGCAAAATCGGCCAAGCTTGGGCTTTCTCCAAAAAAGTAGGGCTGATCGGTAAGTCGCACTTCTAACTGCTTAATGAAGGTTTCGCAGGCTTGTCGGCGTTGTTCAACATCGATGTTTCGGTAACGAACCGATGCACGATACCTTTCTAAGTGACCAATAAATTCTTCATCGTTGGTTTTAATGAGCTGCTGAACTTGTTCGCTAAGCGTTGGATTGCTTGAACGCAGAAGATCTTGAGGATCGTTTTGTTGAAGTGACCAGTTCATCACATCCAAGCTCTGTTCAATGACTTGTCCATTGGGTAACACCAATACAGGCACTGTTCCTTTTGGCGAACTGGCCAATAGTTCGCTAGGCTTGTCTTTGGTAACGATTTCTCGAAGTAACACTTTTTGCTGTGATAGTGCGATGCCCATTCGTCCGCGCATTGCATAAGGGCAACGGCGTAAAGAATAAAGGATAGGTAGATCGGATTCGTTCGGCATTATTGAGGTCATTTAGTTTGAAAAGTGTTGTACGGTGGTAAAGAGATCGTGATGTGGGTAGAATACGCGGCTTAAAAATTATAAGTAAGTGAGCGACTTCAAAAATGAGCAGAAAAATTGAGTTATTAGCCCCAGGTGGCGATGTAGAAGCGATAAAAGCCGCCATCGTAGCGGGTGCTAATGCAGTTTATTGTGGTTTAGACACATTCAACGCTCGTAACAGAGCCTCTAACCTGTCGTTAGACGAATTGAATGGTGTGATTCGCCTTGCTCATGAATACGGCTGTGAAGTGTTCCTGACTCTTAACGTTGTGCTACTGGAGCACGAGACTAAGAGCATCACCAAACTGCTGAACCAGCTTGTGAACACCAAAGTGGACGGCATCATTGTTCAAGACTTGGGTTTATTCAACCTGGTTAAGAAGCATTTCCCATCGTTAGACGTTCACGCGTCGACTCAGTTAACTACGCACAACGAAGGTCAGATTAAGTTCTTGTCTAAGATTGGCGCGACGCGCGTTAACTTGTCTCGTGAGTTGAACCTGCTTGAAATCAAGATGCTGACGGAAGTGGCACACGATCACGACGTATTAACCGAAGTGTTCGTACACGGCGCTCTGTGTATCGCATTCTCTGGTCAATGTTACTCAAGCTCAGTAAGTGTGGGTAACTCAGGTAACCGTGGTCGTTGTAGCCAAGCGTGTCGTGATGAGTACGAAATCACCAACGCGGGCAACAAGTTCCCACTTAACCTGAAAGATAACTCAGCTTACTACGACCTACCTGAATTGGTTGATGCGAAAGTCGACTCATTGAAAGTAGAAGGCCGTATTAAAGGCGCACACTACGTTTACACTGTGGTAGACACATGGCGTAAACAGATTGATAGCTTTGTAGAAAGTGGTTTGTTGATCGAAGACGATTCGAACCTACACAAAGTATTCAACCGTGATTTCACCAACTCTTTCCTAAAGGGCAACCTAACGAAAGACATGTTCATCGATAACCCGCGCGACAACAGCATGAACTACGCTGTTGAAAAAGCGACGGAGCAGAACAACGAAATCTCAGTTGTACAGATTCAAGAAGTGACCAACGAACTTCACCAAGCGAAAGACGTTCTTGGTAACGAAATGCGTGACAAGATCGAGTTCCTTGATATTCGCAAGACACCAGTAGCACTGTCGTTCAGCGCAAAAGTGGGTCAACCATTTACGGTGACTGTGAACACGCCAAAAGAGAACTTTACTCTTCAATCTAAATCGCTATTGAAAGCGGTTGAAGAGAAGGCGATTACTCAAGAGCTACTTGAGAAGCGCTTCAAAAACGTGAAGAGTGCAGTTCACACGCTAGAAAGCCACGACTTCAGTGAAGTGGATGCAGGCTTGTTGATTCCTCTAAAAGAAGTTTCAGACCTAAAAGACGAGATCGACTTCATTCTGAACGGCTCTGTGGAAGTGATTAAGCACGTTGAAGTGCCAGCACTGCCTCAGCACCCTAAAGTGAACGAGAAGCCGACTATGTCGATGCTTATCGCCGATGTAGAAGACTTACACCTGTGTGACGTGACTGACGCGGATGTTTACTTCAAACTTCCAGAAAGCTTCAAGAAGCGTTGTAACAAGTACATCGACATCTTGGCAGCAAACCCACGTTTGATTCCTTGGTTCCCAGCGGTATTGATCGGTAAAGATTACGACGAAGCGGTTCGTATTCTTGAAGAGATCAAGCCAGCTCGCATCGTAACCAACAACACGGGTATTGCTTACAAAGCTTACGAGATGGGTATTGAGTGGGTTGCAGGCCCGTTCATGAACACGACCAACTCTCACGCACTGGTTACTCTGAAAGAAGAGCTGAACTGTGCAGGCGCATTCATTTCGAACGAGATCAACAAAGGTCAGATTCGTCATATTCGTCGCCCAGAGAACTTCAAACTGTTCTACAGCATTTACCACCCAATCTTGATGATGACCAGCCGTCAGTGTTTCTTCCAAAGAACCGTGGGTTGTAACAAGCCAAGCATCGAAGCAGGTTGTATGTTGAAGTGTGAGAAAGCGACCACGATTACCAACGTGAAAGGCATCTCTTTTGCGGTTGATAAACAGAAGGGTGGCTACCCAAGCATTTACAACCACGAGCAGTTCTTGAACCACGACGCAGTAACTGACTTCTCTGGTCTGTTCGACGAGTTCTTCATTGACCTAACCAACATCGGTGCAGGTTCTAAAGAAGTGAAAGACAAAGTTGAGCTTATCAAGCATTTCGAAGCGCTACTGAACGGCGTTGAAGGTTCACAACAGAACCTAGAGCAGATGGTTGAAGTTCGAACTAATGCTCAGTACGTGCAAGGTCTATAGCGTACAAGTTTTATAGGGTTCAATGTCTATGGGCTGTAAGGCTTATAGCTTCTAACGCAAAGAGCGTTCAAGGTTTATAACGCTCAACCGCTTATAAGCACTCTGAACCAATAAACAAAAGGCCACTCAATCGAGTGGCCTTTTTAATGGTGCGCCGAGC
>NZ_JBFRLK010000040.1:0-120078 GCF_041469805.1 Vibrio sp. 10N.286.48.C11
GGAATGCTCCGAAATATGCATTCTTTAACTGTCAAACAAAGCTAATCGACACATTCAGAGAATTGCACGACGGCACACTGGCATTTCAAGGTAATAGGGCAATCGTCTTGAACCTAACTGAACCACTTCCCAAAGCACCAATCAAGCAGTGCTTAGAGCTAGCCTTAACTTATCAACAACGAAAACATCTACCGCTTCTTGGCGCGTAACTCTTACGCGCTGTCATTATATTTTTTAAACTGGTTATCTGTGTTCTAGCTATCACTCTTTAAAGCGCTAAGACTGTACCATCTTGATTAGTATCAAGAGGCTAGGGAATCTCTATAACCAACGCTGATTGTATTGCTTACCGTTTAAAAAGGTGTTCTAGTCACCTTGTATTTCAGACTTAAAAGGAAGTTGTATGAATTTAGATAAAGCCAAAAAACGTATCGCAAAGCAGGTTAAAAAAGGCGACCACGGATACCCAAAAATCACGTTAGCGTATTACGGGACGACCAAAGATCTCGCAACGGAAGTCGCGGTTCAATTTATGCTGGGTGAGGGCGATGGTGTTCAAGAAGAGCGTTTTTCTTGTGAAACCGAAATCCGAGATAATGAATTAGTTCAAACGACGTTACTCAAGATAATCGAGCGAGCAAATGTTAACTCAGTGATTGAAGTTGAAGGCGTGGCTGTTCTTTAGTTTGCTTTAGCCTGGAAACGAAGCCAACACGAGAACTCAGGTGTATAATCCACATTTTTATCAAATTGGGCAGGACACATGGCGATCTCGTTTGAAACTCAAAGACTAAAAGTAGAAGAAGTCGCAGGTGAACTTACTGTTCCTGAACGTTCGGCTCTGCTTGAGCGAGTACCTGGCATTCTAATCCCGTCAGTCGTTGAAAACCTTCCACCATACTTTCATGGTATTGTGTCAGGTGAGCTGGCTGAAATTTGGCTCGACCGAATGTTGTCGGAGAGCCGCTTACTTCAAGTGAAATCCAACGATAATCAATTAATTGGTTTTCTGTTCGCTTATGTAGAAGACGAAAGTGATGCTCATATTGGCTACTTGCTTGCAGAAGAATGCTGGGGCAAGGGTTTCGCGAGTGAGTTATTGCAGAGTTTCATCACAGAAGTCGCAAAAACCGAGTCATGGTCCACACTGATTGGCGGTGTCGACCGTTCAAACATAGCCTCTACACACTTACTTAATAAGCTAGGTTTTGTTGAGCAAGCCTCTGACGAAAGTGCCGTGGTTTTCTATGAATATAAGCTTTCTCGTCTTAACTCTTAATTCTTAACTCTGAGCTCTCAGCTCTTAATTTCTAATCCCTAACTCAAGCCACATCTGCGTTATACATTCATTGCCAATGTTTACGTCAATTGATAGGGAAGAAACCTTATTACACCATTCAACTGAGAACCGAGAGCAGCGAGTCTAGTTAACGTGGGCTAATTCGGCACTATGTGTTTCATTAGCGACTTTCCAATCGCCCCCTAAGGCTTTATAGAAAACAGGCTTTGTATCCACATTAGACCATACTGGTTTAGCGACCTCGACCATCTACCATTACGATGATTGTTTTAGAGATGATGCTGAGATCAGCGGCAATCCAAGACTTAACCGAACATAGGCTTAGTGCATAACTGTGGTCAAAACCTACTTTACGACGTACATCATCAATACAGGTGTCGTAACCTTGATTTACTTGTGCAAGCCCTGTAATACCAGGCATTACACCGTATGTGCGGTCGGCAAAGTAAGGAATTTCGTTCTCTAGTTTGGTGTAAAAAGTAGGGCGTTCAGGGCGCGGGCCAATTAGAGACATTTCACCTTTCAGTACATTGATCAGTTGTGGCAGTTCATCAAGACGTGTCTTTCTCAAAAAGCGGCCAACAGGCGTGATTCGTGGGTCATTCGCGGTAGCCCAAACTGCACCAGAGCGAGTTTCTGCATCCTCGTACATGCTACGGAATTTCATGATCTCAAAGATTTCCATTTTCTCCGGTGTCGATTTACCAACGCGCAATTGACGGTAGAAAATAGGGCCACGAGAAGTGAGTGCAATCGCCATCGCAATCAACGGAAATACGGGCGCTAGCAAAATCAAAGCAATCAGTGAGCTTACAAAATCGAAAGTACGTTTAGCACGTGAGATTTTGTATTGGTATAGGTTTTGGGTAGATAGCTGTTCGATGTTCATCATAATAAGTCCTTAATGATTTGCTCGTGTCCAAGGTGAGTTTTCTAGTCCGATTAGGTAACGAATGCCACCAATGAAGTTGGCGTAGTGTCCAACTATCAAATAAGAGATTAATGAAATAGGTTTGTTTACTAGACGCTTTGGCAAGATGCAGCCAAGGACGCCAATGGTATAAACGGCAACTTGAGCCCATAACAGCGCTTCAAATACCAAGTAGTTGCTAAGTAAGATTGAGCACACTAAGCACACAATCATTAAATATGGAGTGAGTAGGCGAAGTCCTTTTCCTGAAAAGAACGCAAACGCGATGCCTTTAAACTTCGGGCTGAACAAGGCAAATAATTGAATCGCTTGTTGCATGTTGCCCGCTGAAATACGAAGTCTTCTTTTGAAGTCTGTTTCTAGGTTCGATTCTTCTAGCTCTAATGCAACCATTTGGGTTTCGTATTCGGCGATGTAACCTTGTTTAACGATTTGCATCGGTAAGATGAAATCATCATTAATAGTGTTGAGTGGAAGCAGTTCAAACAGGTGTGTTCTAAACAAGTAGAAAGCGCCATGAGAACCCAAGCTAGAACCTAACGAAGCCTCAGACTCTTTAACCGCGGTTTGGTACTGCCAATACGTGTTTTCGCCTTCATTGCCTGTTGGACAAAGTTGATACGTTGCGTTTACCACTCCAACCTTGTCACTTTCAAAATGAGCGGCAGCTATAAGCAAAGCATCCAATGAAATAAGGGCAGAAACATCACTCATCGCCGTGATATCACTGGTTATACGTGTCACTTCTTCATTAACAACCGCGACTTTACCTCGGTTTACTTGATGGTCATGTATCTCAAAATAGACATCACTGCACATCGCTTCTTGTATGGTCATTTGTGCAATGGCGACTGTGTTATCAGTGCAACCATCGCAAGCGATAATGACTTCCAACTTCTTTTTTGGGTAATCGAGTGAAGCAAGGTTACGAATCTTGTCTGCGATCCACTGTTCTTCGTTAAATGCAGGAACAAGAACGGTGATGGTCGGCAACGTGCAATCTTGCTGTTCCTCTTTGTAGCAACGATGACTCTCTTCAACTTTGCGTGCGGGGTGGCTTTTCGCATACCAACGAAGTAACAAAGGGTAGGCTGCGTGATGATAGACAATCAACGCACCTGAAAACAAACAAAGTCCCGCAAGCAACCAATCAATCATGCGTAAGCTCCTTCTGATATATCGTTGTAAGACGAAACCATTTTGATGATGTCGAAGTTTTCGAGTACGTAGCGACGAGGTGACAAAAAGCGTTCATTTTGCTTTTCTAATAGCGCACTAGCTAACCCCACAATGCTGCCGCTTTTGACGAGGGCGCCGCTGACTGGACATAAGGTTTCATCGACGGCACCAACGTCCATTGCGACGGTTGGAATATTGCATGCTTGAGCTTCAAGTGTAGAAAGCGGCAGCCCTTCGTGGCGTGAAGGTAGGCAGAACGTATCCAACGCTCCGTAAAACGTGGTCATGTCTTCAACTAAGCCAAGAAAGATGACTCGGTCACTCAGATTCAAGCGGCTAGTCAGTTGCTCTAGTTGATTGCGTTTAGTACCGCCGCCAGCCAATGCGACAACCATGTTTGCAGGTAAAAGAGTCAGTGCTTTAATAAGTTGGTCTTGGCCTTTGACATGTTCTAGTCGACCTGCACAACCGATGATGTGTTTGTCTGTCGGCAGGTTTAGTTTTGCTCTCGCGTGTTCTTTCGACATTGGCTTAAACTTCTCACAATCAACGCCATTTTTGATGGTAATGATGTTCTCATAAGAAAAAGCAGTGCGTAGTTGGTTATAAACACGTGTCGCGTCGGCAACTAACGTTGGTTGAGCAGCTTTTAAAGCAAGCGCTTGTAATCGACGACGTTTGTTGTTGTTCAGATGCCAAGCGTCATGTTCGGTATGGATTCGAGTTGGAACCCCGGTTACGCGAGCGGCATAACCAGCGTATAACAGTGGGCCAATATGATGGGTATGAACCACATCAGGGCGAATCGCGTTGAAGGCTTTAATTAGCTTAATAATGATATTGAATTGTACGCCTGGTGCTTTATCCAAAAAGACGATTTGCTTTTTGTATGGCTCTAGCTTCGGCCAGTTGTTTATAGACTCTTGTTTAGTACCCTCTAAACTGACAATCAACACTTGGTCTGTTGGTTTAGCAAGGCGGAGCAAATCCAGAGTTAGGGTTTCTAATCCACCCGGTGCAAGGTGCTGAACAACGTGTATGATCTTTTTGCCATGCTTCGTTAAATGCGTATTCATAGTTTGGACCCTGCCTTTATAATTGTTGTTTCGCCTTTCTGACGTTTCTATTGAAGTAAATTCTTTAAAACGTTTAACTACACAAGGAGATTGCAGAAGTTGTGCCAACTAAATAATCTTTATTTTTCAGTTGTTTATGCCATTCAATTCCAGTGCGGTTTTCATTTCTCAAAATGGGAATCAAAACAAAATACAATTGAATGGCAGTTTGAATCATAGGGCTTGGGTAAATCGAAAGTAGCATTAGAACTTGGGGCTCTAAATAAACAAAACGCCAACCGAGTGTTGGCGTTTTGCTCTAGGATGCACGAAGCTAGGAAATTAGAAAGCTGTGAATCTAGCAAGTCAAAAATGGCTTTGAGGCTGACTAGCTCATTTTAGGGATCACCGTTATCACAGGGACACCCAAGATATCTTCGATTTCGTCTTTGCGTTTGATTGAAGAATCAAACAGTTCAAACAATACCGCTAAACCAATACCCAAACCGATACCTGCAACGAATCCAGCCAGAATAAAAACAAAAGTCGGCATGTTAGATTTGACACTCGGTGTGAAAGGCAAATCGATAATCTTCACACGTTTGTTTTGCTCGAATACACCAAGCGAACCCGTTAGTTGAGCCATTTCATAACGCTCTGTCAGTTCATCATATAGTTGACGTTTGATTTCAACTTGACGTTTAAGGCGGTACATCTCTTTTGCATTTTCGCCGAAGTTATTGGCCTTGTGTTCTAATTCGAAAATCATAGTTCGAAGGCTTTTGGTCTCTTCAGTTAAAGACTCAAAGCGAGCACGAACCAGCTGTAGGCTGTGTAATTGAGTGACCAGAAGAGGTTGGGTATCAGAAAGTTTGTTCAGTGTCGTACTACTTGCGATGTCCCAAAGCTGGTCGCTGTTCATCGTTGGCTGGGTTACCTCGAGCAAACTCTTACGTTCATTCTCTAGTCTGTCTAGCTCACGCACTTTAGCTTGCACAGCACTGTGCTTGTCCGTGTATTTAGCTTGTAACAAGGTAAGGTCGCTACGAATGTCGATGATCTGGTCTTCTAATTTACCGATCACAGGGTTGGTTCTTGAAAGTTGTTGGTCGATTGACCCTAAACTTTTTTCGACACCCGATAACTCGGCCTCTTTTTCTGCCAATGTTTGTTTGAGTGAAGCTAAGCGATTCAAACTTTGGCTCTGTACCTCAGGCGTCGAATGAACATTCTCATTCATGTATGCAGCTAGCGCTTCTTCTGCTTCTGCAAGCTCTGCGCTACGTTTGTCGATATGGATTTTCAAGAAGTTACTTGAATCTTCAATCGATGAACGTTCCGGTGCGAGTAACTGTTCAATGAAATGTTCACTTACCGAGCGCAGCGTCGCTTCCATTCCATTTGGTGTGTTCGACGTTAGACTTATCTTTAGAAAATCTTTTCCAAGCTGAGTCACCGTTAGACGTTGAGACAGGTCAGTAATGATCTCTTGTTTCTCAATTTCAGGCATATCTGGCGTGGTTAATTGCAGTTCATCAGCGACCGAGTAAAGCACATGTCGACTGTGAAGCAGTGTTCTTAATGCGTTAAGTCGATCTTTGAGCATCGTCGAAACGGCAATGTCTTCCAAGAATGGATTCATCTTGGCCGTTTCTTGAATCAACATACTGGTATGCGCGTCATATTTAGTTGGAGCCAACTTGCTCACACCAAAGCCTACAAAGGGCAAAATAAGCATTGGCAGAACGATAACGTAGCGTTGGCGCCACATCGCATTGATGATGACTAATAACCGCAATTTCAGATTATTCATAATAGCTCCAACATCCAATGTACAAAGTTACCACGGTTCTGCCAGCTCTCTTGTTCGACGACAGAGATAGGTGAGTTGCTTAGCTCGCGTGCATGATCAAGCGCCCAAATCATTTGGTTGGCACTGCCAACCGTGGTTACGTGCCCTTGATATGGAACCAAAGCAGGAAACGGTGTTGTGATAATGGGTGTGCCCGCCGCAAGGTATTCCATTAGTTTGAGTGGGCTACACGCTCGGATCTGCTCGTTATCAACAAACGGCAACAAGCTCACATCCCAGTGTTGAGAATAGCTTGGTAGCGTGTGGTGTGGACGAGGGCCAAGGTAATGTACGTTACTCAACTTAGGCAGCATGAGCGTATCAAGCTCGTTTGGACCTATGAAAACAAAGTCCCATTCCGGCATCGCATTCGCAACATGATCAATCATTTCATAATCAAGCCACTTAGAAAGGCTGCCATAAAAACCAGCAATAGGGCGGTGGTTGCTTGGTAAATCTTTTGCTCTTGGTGCGGGTGTTGAAAATAGGTCTACGTCGACACCATGTGGTAGCAAGTGCGCTTTATGCTTTGGAAATTTATCCATCAATTTTTTGCTAGCCGCGAATATAAGCGTTGATTTTTCGATTAGCTCTGATTCGTGCTGTGCAACGGTGTCATGATCAACACCAGCCAGCGCGCTAAAATCATCACCGCAGTAATAGACCACAGATGACTCGCCTAAGTGTCCGCACAAATCAACAGCGGTCGGAAGAGAAGTCCATAGGATAGGCGCGTTAAGATTAAGCTCTGCAATAACCGGTTTTAGTTGGTGCAACATCATTTGCTGAGCCAACTTTCTAGAAAATTTAGAAGCAGGCGCAGGGATTGTCTTTAAGTTAACGATAGTAATGTTGTCGTGTCCCTCAGAGTCGAGCATGTTTTGAGTTACGGCCTTGGTTTTACCAAACAACTTGTTGAACGCTCGGCTAACATCTTTGGCGGACAGCTTCGGTTGTCTTAAGCCAATTGAGTTGACCCATAAGACTTTGTGCTGCTTAGCAAGGTGACGAACTAAATGTTGAGTCGATGAAGGTAGGCCACCAAAGTCTTCACCAAATACGATTAAATCACGCATGGTCACCTCCATGAGTCTCTAACGAATCGAACATATCGGATTCTGTCACTTCAACGGGTTTGATGTGACCGACAACTCGAGCTGGGTTGCCACCTGCGATTGCGAAGGCAGGAATATTCTTTGTTACTACGCTGCCTGCGGCTATTACGGCACCTTCGCCGATGGTTACGCCACCTTTGACCGTCACATTCGTGCCCAACCAAACATCGGGTTCAAGAATGATGTCACCGATTTGCTGAGGGTCGTCACCTTCACCTAGCGCTCGGCGTTTTGCATCAAGCGGGTGTCCAGAGTATCCAAATAGAAAAGCGCCGCCTGCGATTCGTACGTTGTCAGAGATAACCACTTTACCTCCAACAGCGATAGTCGACTGCCAACCAATGTCGACGTTATTGCCAATCGACAATAGTGGGTGTTCCAAGCCTTCAAGTTGTTGAGTACAACCAGAGAATGTCGTGTGGCCAGAGATACGGCAGTTGTCGCCAATCGTAATTTGCACCGGACCGCTGACGAAAGGCAGTCCACCATACAAATACAGGCGTTTGCCACATTGAGCCACACGACCTTTGAAAGCCGGAGTCCAGTAGAAGAATCGCGTAAAGCCAGAAACCAGATTCACCACTAGCTTGTGCGCTTGATATAGACAGCGATTAAATAGTTTAGGGGTAGGTAGCTCTGCGCTTCTGATGTTTTTCAAAATGAAAAACACATTTCTAATTCGAGAATTAGGATGAAACTTAAGCCAATGTTTGAATTGATGTATAGATACTGACGTCATAATGAAAATCCTCTTTTTTGTTATATAGAAGTACTTTCATATATTGTGCCATCTAATAAATATAATATTTTCAATAGGTTAAAATGTGTCTTTTAGGTTTTCTCATTTTGACAGGCAGTTTGAGATACTTTTGAGACGCAAACTGTGAGTGCTGCAAGGATATAAATCGGCCAGTTGAAGCCTTGAGTCAAAAATGTACCCGACACGATTGTTCCAATCAGACCTGCATAGATCGCATAGGCGACCGCATTGAGTTCGGGGGCGATTTCTGTGGCCGAGTTTTTTAACCTCGTTAGCGTAGAGCGAGAGGTTTTGATCAAAGCAACGATAAGGCAGACAAAAATGATCAGACCAATAAAGCCTGTTTCTGCCAACACACCAAACCAGGTACTGTGAACGGCGTGATTCAGTCCGTCCCAATGCGAACTGTAAAAGAAGTAGTTCGAGAAGAAGTTGTTCAACCCTACGCCGGTCAGTGGATTCTCAACTGCCATCTTTATTGCTGCTTCCCAAGCATAGATTCGACCCATTGCAGATTCATCGATACCTTGTTCAGCGGCACCACCAGAAGATCTGTCTGAGATACCAGCAACTAAATAGAGCACCACGGCCGCGACAGTTCCCACTGAGATTAAGAGAACTTTAGAGCGCACTAGCTTCCACGCAAAAATACCAATCACCGCAATACACCCCAGTAGTCCGCCACGGCTTTGAGTGGCAATAATGGCGGCGAACAGTAACAGACAAACTAAGGCACTGATTAAACGTTTGGATCGTGAGATGCCAGTCGTGGTGGCTTGGCTTATTGTAAAGGCGAGTGGGAACATCAGTACCAGTGCTAGGTCGTTCGGGTCACCTAACATAGAGCCAAAATCGCGGCCAATAGTCACGCGTGAGCCCTCGACAAGCCCAATACCATTTACTGAGTTGTACACGGCAATAGAGCTGACTAAAGCGCCAGCGTAGATAATCGTCATCGCGGTTTTTGCGAGATTTTCCGTGGTGTTTACTAGCCAAGTAATCGCAAGCGTCATCACTATAATTTTCCAATAAACGCCCTTGAATTCTGCTAGTGCTATTGGCCTGTTGGACGCGAAGATAATACCAATGAAAACCAATACCCAAAATATGGCGAGCCAATTTAAACAAGGGTGCCAGAAGATTTTAAGTTCTTTACTGATTAATGCATGCCATAGAAGAGCCGACAGAGCGCCTAATGAAAGCATCAGCGGTATTTTTAGCGAATAGAGCTGAGGTATAGCTTCGTGAATTCGGAAAAATGAAAAGACAACGAACAGTAAAACTAACCAGAATGTTTTGTTTAACACGAATAACCCGGCCAATGGCACAAGAGCGAGCGCCACAATGACAGCAGGGTGAGGCACAAAGTACCAAACAACACCAAGCCCAACACACAAGGTGCTGATCGTGATGATGACTGGCAATCTATTGGCTTCAGGGTTGACCATTGTGACCTCTATTAGCAAATAAACTCTTTAGGACTCGGCTCGTAATCTTTTTAAGACGTAGTTACGCCTGATGTTAAAGATTGCAAAGTGAGTGCCAGTTATGCATTTTGTTTAACTTACTGATTTAATGTTGGATTATTAAGTGAGGGCGTAGCCTTGAGGTGAGTTTTGTCATTTTGAGAATCAGTATAAAACTGACTAAAGTACTTAAATCATCAAGCCCAAATAACCAGTTATCGACTAAGGCTAGAATTAACGGTCGAGTTGATAGATTTCCAACAACTGCGGGACAACGGCTTGTGGAGAGTATTGGTTTTTCACGGTTTCTATCGCGTGACTCTTGAGAGAGTCACGTTGCTCGTTCGTCAATGACATCCACAAAGATAAAAACTGTTCTAGCTCAGCTTCTGAATTTGCAAGGTAGCCGTTAACTTGATGCTCGATGAGTTGAGGCAAGTTACCAACTGAGGTGGCGAGAACGGGAATGCCACGAATCATGGCTTCTAATGCCGCCATAGGTAAGCCTTCAAAGCGAGAAGGGATGATTAACAGATCGATTTGGCTCCAGACGTCGTCCATATTGGTCTGATGCCCATGAAAGGTCACATTATCAGGCTGCGATTTAACTAAGATGTCCATTTCTGGCCCGTCACCAAAAAGCTCAAACCGAACATCAGGAAACTGTTTGGCTAATGCAACAAATCGATCAGGCGCTTTTTCATGGCTCAATCGCCCCACAAAACCAACATGGAATGGGCTTGATGAAGGGGAGCTTGTTAACCCGGTTGGCATTTTAACAAAGTTATTCAATTGATGGGTTTGACTCGGCACTTTCGCTTTAATCTTTTCACTGACCACGAGCGACTGATCAGAAAGAAAACTGCTGTAACGGTCGAGCCAATCATAAAGCCATACTTTGCCTGTTGGGGTTTCACCTGCGTGATAAGTGGTGATTTGCTTTGTGTTGTTGAAACGAGGCGGAAGCTTGATTAACTTGCTGACCAAACTGGCTTTGTAACCATGAGCATGGATAAGCCTTGGTTGATAATGTTGAACTGCACGTTTCAGCTGTGTCGCGCTATTGCCATTTGAATCTACAGAACATGAGGCTAAATCGGAGAGGTAACTAAAAGGGATGTTCAGCGCATTCAACTTTTCAACGATGATCGCTTCAGGATTAAACTTAGTCAAAAGAACGATACGAACAGCCTCTGAATACTGAGCGCTTTCCGATATCAGGCCTTGTGCTAATTCTAAAACATGCGTTTCTATGCCTCCAAAAGTTTGGCTGTCGATCAACAGCCAAATCTCATGAAGGTTTATGTCGAGTATACCTTGGTTAGGCTTGATTGTACTCATCTTCCGATTCCCAAGCCTGTTTCTTACGATAAACAGTAGAAGGGCTAAGTTCTAACAGCACAGCAGCGTTTAACACATTCCCATCGCAATGATTGATGGCATGTTGAATGGCTTCACGTTCTATTTGCCACATTGGACGAATAGCACCTTCGCTTGTGGTAAATGCAGGCGTCATCGGCTCGTTGTGAGCTTGAGCAACTGACGATTGTTCCAACTCTTCCGGAGTAATCGGTGGCAACTTAGCTTCTGGTGCTTCAACAACTGCAGGTTGAGGCGCAGTTACTCGAATTGGTGTCACTGATTTAGATGATGGAGCGGCATCTACTTTATTAATCGGAGGCGGTAACATGTCTTTAGTCACGCTCGTTTCATTGTTCAACACCACGATGTTACGGATGATGTTTTGCAACTGACGCACATTGCCTGGCCACGCATAACGTTTAAGTAGATTCTGCGTTTCTTTGTCTATTGATTTGAACTTCTTCTTGTCTTGCTTCGCGTACAGTTTCAAGAAGTGATTAGATAGGGTGACAATGTCACTTCCTCGTTCACGAAGCGGTGGCATTTCGATAGGCACAACGTGAACACGATAGTAAAGGTCTTCTCTAAAACGTCCTTCTTCTACTTCAACCAGTGGATCGCGGTTGGTCGCACAGATAATTCTGACATCCACTTTAATCTCGCGGTTGCCACCGAGTGGAGTAAACGTGCCAGTTTGCAAAAATCTGAGGAGCTTCTTCTGCATCTCCAGTTCCATTTCACAAAGCTCATCGAGAAATAGGGTACCGCCATGCGCTTGCATTGCTGCACCTTTACGGTCGGTTGTCGCACCGGTAAACGCACCTTTAACGTGACCGAAGATTTCACTCTCCATTAGGTCTCGAGGGATAGCGCCGCAGTTAATGGCCACGAAGGGTTTACCATTACGCTGACTCTCTTGGTGAATCGCTTCCGCACACACTTCTTTACCTGTACCACTTTCGCCGTTAATAAACACGCTGGCAGTGGTTGGTGCAACCGAATCAATGATCTTGTAAACCGCCTGCATGGGTAGGCAAGAGCCAATGAAATTATGAAAACGATCACGATCGAATTTGCTTTGCATGTTATCGACGAGGTTTTCGAGTTTCGCTCTTTTTAGATGCAAGCTAACAGAGGTCTTGAGTCGATCGGCTTGAATGGGTTTCTCTAAGAAGTCTTCTGCACCGCGTTGGATAAGGTCTACCGCGATGTTTACTGAACCATGCGCTGTCGCGATGATGACAGCGGTCGGTATTTCGTTAGCAGTAATCCAATCTAAGACTTCTTCGCCTGGCATGTCAGGAAGCTTAAGGTCGAGAATCACAAGCTGTGGAGAGTGCCTTTCAATGAAGGTCTTAGCTTCCGCGCCGGTTTCGACGTGGAAAATATCATAGGGCTCGTCTTTTACGTACTGCTTGTAGAGTACGGCGAGTGAGGTGGAGTCTTCAACTAACAATACCTTAGGGCGCATTGTGTATTCCTTTTGAAACTTTATCCTAACCAATCAATAACATAGTGATATGCAACCATCAATACGAGTCTTGTGTATTTGTTATCTACCACATGCAATCTTTTAAGAAGCGGCCTGTATAACTTCTCGCATTGCTGTTCATGATGGAGCCCATCTTATGGCGACTATATTAATAACGACTGTTTTGAGTTTTTAATCTGATACCGATAATGAACATGCAAAGCTAGCTGAAGCCTGCCTCTTTCCTTTCAAGCAAGGCTTTTATTGAACGCTCTGCGAGCTCTAGTAATTCATCAACTTGTCGAAATGCCGCATCATGACTCTGTTCTAAACATAGCTTTTCTAAAGCTCGAGCTAATTCACCCAAAGGGCGATTACCTAACGAAAGCGCTGTGCTGCCGAGAGTGTGGACCTCGAACTCAAGTGTTTGAGCGTCTTTCTGCGTGACTGCCTCTTTTATAGCGACCAAGCGTGTTTGTGATTCTTCGACATAATGGTCGATCAAGATAGGGATAATGTCCGCACTTGTATCGCGAATCATTTGCTCCAGAACGCTTTCATCGACAAGCTCGCTCACTTGTTGTGAGTTTAGATTTGTAGCTGCGTCTGACGCTAAAGTAGAATTCATCAAACTAAGTCCTTTTATTGAGCTTAATATCTGTTAATACTATTAAGTTTTAGTCATTTTCTAGAATAATTTCAACTGGTTGCCGTACAAATAGAGCATTTAATTGGCATCTCACTCATCTTGCTATTGGGTTTGTGACAAACCTAACGGACTGATTTTATTTTGTTTTCTCTTATGAAATATAAACTTAGGTGCCTATAAAGCCTAAGGTGCGGGTAGATCTCAGAAGAAAACGAGCCCGATACAAATAAAAAAGACCACTGCAGTGAAATAACAACAGTGGTCTTAGAGCGGGGTAGCAGTTTGGGCTAATCTAAATAGCGATAACGCAAATAGCGATAATTTAAACAGCCGAGCTTTAAATCACGAAAAGTAGGACTACGAAGCTTTATCAATCTTTGGCTTTGGGTCGGCTTCTACTTCTTCCTCGCTACTTTCTGAGAAGATATCAGCAACAGCGCTTCTCTCGAGTTCACCTTTTAGATTACCGTCTTCATCAACAACTGGAAGAGAGTAGTCACAAGACATAGTGTCCGGTAGCACTTCTTCAATCACCGCATCTGGTAAGATGGCAGGGACTTCTTCGTATATCTCATCACTAAAATCATGTACCGATGAATCTTCAACTGCGTCTTGTAGGCTCTCTTGTGTGACTAGGCCTTGATAGCCGTCATCCGTTACGTGATAAGCGTAATCGTTTTTCAGCATCTTCATCTGTGCCAGAGCACCTTCAATCGTTTCTGATGTGATTCGATACAGAGGAGGCTGCATAACGGTTTCAACGGTCAGTGCACGAGCACGGTTTACGTCTTTCACGAACGCTTCCACGTAATCATCGGCTGGATTTAGCAGAATCTCATGTGGTGTGCCTTGTTGTACTAACTCGCCGTCTTTCAAAATTGCGATTCTATCGCCTAGGCGGAGTGCTTCGTCCAGATCATGAGTGATGAAAACAATCGTCTTATGAAGCTTCTCTTGAAGTTCGATAAGCTGATCTTGCATTTCACTTCGAATCAAAGGGTCGAGTGCCGAAAAGGCTTCATCCATTAACAAGATTTCAGCGTTAGTACACAGAGCGCGAGAAAGGCCAACACGTTGTTGCTGACCACCTGAAAGTTGCGCAGGGTATTGCTTGCCGTAACCTTTCAAGCCCACGGTTTCTAACCATTCGTTGGCTTTTGCTAAACGGTCTTCTTTTTTGATGCCTTGTACTTCCAACCCGTACGCAACGTTTTCAACCACAGTGCGATGAGGCATTAAGCCAAAGCGTTGGAATACCATCGACATTTTATGACGACGGAACTCTTCTAGCTGTTTAGTGTTGAGGCTCATCACATCAATGCCTTCAACCATGATTTTACCTTGAGTCGGGTCAATCAAACGGTTGAAGTGGCGAATCAGCGTTGATTTACCCGAGCCAGAAAGCCCCATGATAACGAAGATTTCACCACGGTTAATCTCAAGGTTGATCTCTTTTAAACCAACGGTATGACCCGTATCCGCAAGAATCTGATCTTTGTGTTCGCCGTTTTGAACTCGGTTCATAACAGACATTGGTTTCGGTCCAAACACCTTGTACAGACCACTAATTTCAATCAATGGTTTAGTCATGCTTGAATCCTCCTAAATGCGCATTAGTTCTTCTTGCGTACGCCTGAGAAGCGCGGTCAAAAAGGATTGCGAGGGCAACGATGGCGAAACCATTCATCAAGCCTAATGTGAAGTACTGGTTAGTAATCGATTTGAGAACCGGTTGTCCTAGGCCTTTCACACCAATCATGGATGCGATAACAACCATAGACAGTGCCATCATGATGGTTTGGTTAATACCCGCCATGATCGTTGGCATTGCTAGAGGAAGTTGAACACCCCATAAGCGTTGCTTTTTGCTCGCACCGAAAGCGGTAGCGGCTTCAAGGACTTCTTTATCAACTAAGCGTATGCCTAGGTTAGTTAGACGAATTACAGGTGGGATCGCGTAGATAACCACGGCGATTAGCCCTGGAATCTTACCGATGCCCAGTAGCATTACCACTGGAATCAAATAAACGAACGCAGGCATGGTTTGCATGATATCGAGCATCGGCGTAACAATTGACTGAGCTCGATTTGAACGAGCCATCGCAATACCAATCGGAATGCCCAAGAATATTGAAACCAAGGTACATACAGTGATGATACTGAGCGTCCGCATGGTGTCTTCCCACATTCCAAAGTAACCAATGAGAAGTAGAGAAGCAATACAGCCTAGAGCCAGTTTCCAAGAACGGCTTGCTGCGTAGACAAGGCTGGTACACACAGCCAGGACTATAATCCAAGGTGTTGAGATAAGGAGTTTTTCAAACCAAACGAGGAATGAAAGAAGAGGGTCAAAGAGAGATTCAATCATTTCGCCGTATTCACGGGAAAATTCACGGTATGCGCCATCTAGCGTCTTTTTTATGGTTCGTAAATCACCGCGTTCCATCTCTGGAAAGCTTGATAACCAATTGCTGTCAGCCATTTTATATCCTTATAGTTCGGAGCCACTTGTCCATGCGATAAGAAAATCGCTAATGAAAAGGGCTCCGAATCATGAATAACATCAAGTATAGCGACGTTATTTCTGTTTTATTGTTGAAGCGTAATTACTTGTTATTAAATCAAGCTCTTACAGCTCTGCTTCAACTTTCTTAGCCACTTCTTCAGAAACCCATGGGTGCCATACTTCTGGGAATTCACTTAAGAAATGCAGACTCGCTTCTTCGCCATCAGCTTGGTTGTCTTCCATCCAAGCAAGTAGCGAGTTCATTTTGTCGTTCGTGAAACCACGTTTAGTAAAGTAGTCGTATGCTTCAGGAGCACGTGACGCAAAACTTTCAGTGGTAATCGTGTGAACAGGTGAAGGCGGGTACATGGTCGCTTTTGGCGATTCACAATCTTCTTTAGTGGTACAGTTAAGGAACTCTTCCTCATTAACGCCACTGCCAAAGTCGACTTTAACCATGTCGTATTTACCTAGCACAGCCGTCGGTGCCCAGTAGTAACCAAACCAAGCTTCTTCACGTTCATAAGCTTTTGCGATAGAGCCAGATAAGCCGGCACTCGAGCCTGGATCAACAATCGTGAAACCGCTGTTTTCTAGCTCAAGAGCATTAAACAGGTTTCCGGCGCTGATCTGACAGTTCCAGCCTGCAGGGCAGCTGTAGAATGCAGATGTATCTGGGTCTTCAGGGTGTTTAAATAAGCTTGCGTTTTTGCGTACGCCTTCGATGGTTGCCATTTCAGGGTACTGTTTTACTAGGTAAGCTGGAACCCAAAAGCCTTCTTCGCCGCCGTTCACAAGTGCTTTACCTGCGTAGCGAAGACGTTTTTCTTCAACACCTTTATCTAATGCGTCTTTTAAGCTGTTGCTCCAAAGTTCAGGTGCAACATCAGGCTGGCCTTTTTCGATCATAGACGTGCCTGTTGGCATAGTGTCGCCAGGGATAAGTTCAGCATCACACCCATAACCATGTTCAAGGATGAATTGGTCGATATTGGCGATCAGTGTTGCAGAGTTCCAGTTCATATCTGCGATTGTTACGCTGCCACATTCTCCAGCGTTAGCATTACCGCTGGCTGCTGCTACTAACAAAAATACGGAGCTTAACTTGTATTTCATATTGAGTTTCCTTTCTCTTTAATAATACAACTAAGGTAACCAAGGTAAATTGATTATCTAAATTGCTCGATGGTGATCCTTTCCGTGTATTTGAACCATTTGAGCAGAAGGAGGGATGGGTGAAGTTTGAATAGATAAACGTGCAAAGTCAGTGAAGTGTGATTTGCCAATTCATCCACTGTGTTTCAACAGCCATCGGATAACTTTGTCAAACTATTACAAATTCGTCAAAAACCACCTCTATTTATAATCTTAGGGAATAATCGTACGAATTCCATCTTTGATGCGATTTACATGGCACTTTAACCGTCTGTGTCACATTACCGCTAAAGTTAGGCGTGGGGCTGTTGATTTTTGAAGGGATTTAAAGGGGGTAAGACCATGATTGATGTGTGTGAAATGCGTTGAATGGTTTTTAAAATCTTATTTTTAATAATAACTTCGCCAAAAATACCCAATTTGGTTTTGAGTTATTCAGAGCTTTTGGAGCTTGAAGTCTAATAGGATAGGTAGCTGTCATGGTTTAATGACAGCCAGAAAGTAGCAAAAGAAAGTTACATCGGAAGGTTCAAAAACTCATTTTGATACAGCTTGTTTGCCAAGCTATCGCGAAGCTTAGCGGGGATGAATTTCATTCGATTGATTTGTCTGACCAACTCTTGTGCAAAGCTAGGCTTTTGTTTCATGTTCATCACGCAGCCCATTAGGTTGATACTTTGTGCATCAAGCAGCTTTTTCGCTTGTTCTAGGTGGTGACTCGACGTTTCACCATAGGCGACAACCATTAGTGTGCTGTCACAAGCACTCGCCACAGACTGCGCCGGAATGTTGCCTTTGTTTATGTTGAGAAGCGGTGAGGTATCAATGATGACTCTGTCGTATTTTTCTAACCATTTGTTGACCACTTTTTGTAACGTTGTCGGATCTTTATAAGCCAATTGCGTTGAAGCAACTTGTGGAGCAGGGACACCGATAAACGTACGCTGAGATTCAACATGTTCAATCAATTGACCTTGCTGATTATCTTCTAGCATATTCAAATCTTTGAAAGCAGGGTTGAATAAGTTGAGATCAACATAAAGCGTTGAATGACCCGCAAGAAGAAAACGCTCGGCTAATGCAGTTGCAATAGATGTTACACCGTCACCTGAATGGCAAGCGGTGACGCATATTGATTTTTGGCCGTTAAGTTCAGAAGCTAAATACAGTTGCTCGACTTCGGCATGGGTCGCTGAAATAGTCATTATAAAGCTCCTATTAATACGATGGTGGTGGTGATACGCAGTATGTCATCAAGTCCGACGCGTGCTTTTTCAATAAAGCTTTCGCGACGGTCTGGGATGTAAATCGTGTCACCAGCGCGTAGCACCGGCAAGTTGTAAATGTTCGCCGTTTTGCTGAATTCAACAAGGTCAAAAGTACGAGCCTGACCTTGGCAGCAAGACATATTGACGATGGTAATTTTTTCGACATAAGCATTGTCGGTAGGTCCTGCTGCTTCTGCCAGAATATCTAGAATGGTCATGTTGTCGTTGAACACATAACGCCCCGGATTGTTAATCGCACCAAGCACACGAACGGTTTCTTCTTTCGGTGTATCTAACCAGTTTTTGCCTTTCTCTGGGATGTAAATCGTGTCGCCAGTGGTTACGTTTGGCAGTAACGATTCGTCACCGGTTTCGAAGTACAGTGATAAGTTAAGTTTGCTTACTTGCGAATAGGTTTTGTCACGATGCGTTACTCGAACGTTGTGGATGTCGGCATCCTTTGTTGGACCGTCAGCCGCAGACAAGATATCAAGGAAGTGCATGTCTTTGGTGAAGCGGTAACGACCGGGTGCATTCACTTGTCCAAAGATGTAGATCGAAGCATCAGAGCTTTGACGAACCCATTGTGATTTATTGTCTGAAGGATCTTGTGGCAAGTCGTGAACACGCACGATAGAGCCCGCTCGAATTTGTGGCATTTGGTCACGTGGCGCACCATTTCGAATAAAATCATCAAGGTTAAACACAACTAGCTTTCTACCAGTAACAACTTCGATTTTCGATGTGTCAGCGCGTAGCGTAGGGCCACCGACGTGTGCCAATAATCCCATGAAATTCATTTCATCTGACCATTCAATACGACCAGGTCGATTCACCTCACCAATCACGTTAACTGCTCTGTCTGGCGTGATTTTCAACCAAGACTTCTCGTTCATGTCGGTTTTCTCGGGAACGAAAATCGCGTCACCAGCTTTGATGCTAGGAGGGTTAGAGTTAGGTAAGCCTTCAGTGTAAGCCGCTAAATCGAATTTAAGCACTCTGCCATCTGCTTTGATAACACGGATTTGTCGTGACTCTGCAAATCGAGTTGGGCCGCCCGCATTCGCCAAGATATCCATAAAGGTCGCGTCTCTTTTGCCTTCAAAAGCACCAGGGGCTGCGACTTCGCCCATTACGTAAACCATGTTGGCGCCGGATTTGATCTCTTCTTCTTGCTTGGGAACGAAAATGGTCGCACCCGGGCGTAAAATTGGAAGCAGACTTTCGTCACCAGAATCTAAGTAACGTTTTAGGTTGAATAGCGTTGGGGTGTTGTTCGAAATCACTCGGATTTGCTCAACACTGGCATAACGAGTTACGCCGCCCGAACGCATAAGTACGTCGACAAGGTCGGTGTTCTCTTTGTAAGTGAACGAACCCGGCGCGTTCACCTCACCAAACACTTTGATGGAGTTACGAGAATCAGCACTGTCACCTGAGTTAGCAAGCTTTGCTGCGTCAAACTCTTGCTCGATGTTACCGACTAATGGAGAAGCTGGAACGAATAGTGAATCCAGTGATTGAAGAGTAGGTAATGCTGACTCGTCTCCTGAATCAAGGAATCGTTTGTAGTTAAACTCTTTCTTATCTGCGCCTCGCTTAAGAATCAGCTTATCCAGTTGCGCGCCCGGGCGTAAACCACCCGCAGCGTAAAGTGCCATTTGGATGCTAGAACCTAATGAGAGCGTGTATTCGCCAGGCTGTTCTACATAACCTTGCACGTAGATGATGATTTGCTGCTCTTTAACATACACTGAAGCGTTCGAAAGATCTTTGTAAGCGGTTGCCAGCGACTCTAGAACGACTTTGTTAAGCTGTTCGCTGTCGTAACCCGCAACAAACACAGCGCCTACTTCTGGAAGAGTAATACGGCCACGCTTATCCACTTGGAACCCCGTGTTTAAGGTACTTTCACCGGGTACGTTAACTTGGATTAGATCACCGACTTGAACCGCGTCTGAAAACTCATCGTTAGCATTGACGACATTCGCAAAGCATAACGATAGGGTGATGATAAAAGCGATCAAGGATTTCATAATCCACCTCCCATTTTCTCGGCATTCTTAGGCGAGACAATTTCAATACTTACTCGGCGGTTCGTTAAACGCGTGCCGTCGGATTCACCTTCAAAAAGAGGGACGGTTTCGCCAACAGAGACGGCTTTGATTCGTTGAGCGCCTAGTCCAAAAATAGTCAGGTAGCGTTCGACTTGTTTCGCTCGTCCAAGTGCTAACTTGTCGTTGTATTCTTCGGCACCCGTTGCATCAGCATGGCCGGTAACAACAAGGTCTAGGGATTTGTGTTCTTTAAGTAAAGTGGTCGCCTCGGCCAGTCTTCCCATATATTTAGGATTTACTTCAGTCGAGTTTTCCGCAAATTGGTTGTCAACATTAAGCAGGTCATACAACTGTTCAATAACCGACAGTTGCATTCTAAATTGATTTTCATTTTTTGGTGGCTCACAGCGGGCTTGTGAAGTTACGTAATCCAGTTGGACCTCAAGTTCATTTAGGCGTTTTCTTTGGATCACTAAGTCGTTGGCTGCATCCAGTAGTAGACCACCTTGAAGTTCGCGAGCAATACGATTTTGCTTTTCGATTGCTTGAACAACAGCAGCGGGGAAACACCAACGAGCACCTTCTTGAATCAAAGCATCAAGGTGCAATTTAGCGAGCTGCCAATCAAAGCGTAATCCATGTTCCGGACCAAGAGGCTCGTCTGGCATGACAGGAGAGAAGTCTGAGTTTTGATAGTTAATAGAATCGTAACTTTCAGCCAAACCCCCTGTGCCTTGTTCAGGATAGCTAGTACAGCCACCCAGAACGAGAGCGGACAGAGAAAGGGCTATGTAGTTTTTCAGTATTTTCATGCCAACGTCCTATGTTTCTAATTTTTCTTATTATTTTTTGTTACTTCTAGCTTAGTGGGTCTTCATGAATTTGCAGGATTTTTTGAATTTACTGGGATAGCGTGGCCAATACGCAGCAAGTTCATAATTTCAAGAGGTTGACCCGTCACATTTTCAAGTCGCATGTTGCGCTCGCGTTCAGTCAGACGTTTGAACATATAAACAATCGCGCCAACACCAGATGAATCTAAAAACTCAACCTGACTAAAATCAACTTCGATTTCAGGGTGACCATCGTTAGAAATCACATCATCGATGTCGGTTTGTGCATCACGACTGCCTGCTGCATCCAGATCACCGAAAATAGAAAGTGTCAGTGTCGTTGTGTTTAAATCAATCTTACGTAGTTCCATAGCGATATCTCCTTTTCAGTATGTATGGACAATTGCACTGAATGTGCCAACTTTTATGTTGTTATTTTTCAATGGCTTATATTTATCGTGAATTCCCATCTCAAATTGAGAAAAGGCATTTCTCAATTTGAGAACTAAAAACGGCGGATCATATGAGAGCCATAAGTCATTAATTTAATGAATAGATGCAAGGGTTAGATAAGGTTGATGAGTGGATCGCATCTTCTAGCAAAGATTGTCTAACTGCGTGTTAGAGCACTTACGATTAAAAGCATTTGTTGACCACTACAGTTATTAATACGGAGAAGATGATGAGATTAACCAAACTGGCTTTAGCCACTCTATGGGTGTGTTCGCTTTCATCTCATTCATCCTATTTACCTCCGGACTATTTGGTGCTTGCAAACTCCTACCAGCAAGGCATAGATGTTTCTGAATACTGGAAGAGTGAAAAACTTGATGGGATTCGGGCTCTATGGGATGGACAACATCTTTATACACGCAATGGTAATCGTATTTACTCACCGAAGTGGTTTACGGAAAACTTACCTAAGGTCCATCTCGAAGGAGAGTTGTGGGCAGGAAGGGGCAAGTTCCACCTTGTTCAATCTACCGTTCTCGACCATACGCCGAGTGACACAGCATGGCGCCAAATCGATTTCATGCTGTTTGATATGCCCGGCGCTGCGGGAGATTATCAAAAGCGCTATTACAACATTTTGCATTGGGTAAGGGTGATTGGAGAATCTCATGTCAGGTACATAGAACATGTACCAATTCACAGTGAAGAGGCTTTGTTTCATCAACTTGATAATGTCGATGAGCGTAATGGCGAAGGTTTGATGCTTAGAAAAATCACCAGTCGTTATCAAGCAGGCCGAAGTAATGACCTGTTAAAGCTCAAAAGGCATCACGATGCCGAAGCTACAGTTATTGGATACAAGAGTGGGACAGGGAAGTATAAAGGGATGATGGGTTCAATTTTGGTTCACACAGAAGAGGGTGTGGAATTTTATATCGGCAGCGGATTCAGTGACCAGATGAGACTCGCACCGCCAGAGATCGGCAGCCGTATTACCTTTCGCTACAATGGTTTTACTCAAAACGGAAAACCCAAGTTTGCGCGCTTTGTTCGAGAGAAGAGTGAATACTAAGCCAGATGCGATCTACCTGACCATTAAACGAAAAAGAGCCCTGAAAATCAGAGCTCTTTTTTTTATTCGAAATCAGATAGACCGACTTAGCGAGTACGAATCTAGCGAGAACTAAATTCTAACTGAACGTCATCGTCCTGCTTGTGCATCCAGTGTAGACGCATACCCAGCATAATCGCGGCTGACGTTAGACCGACGATGAAACCAATCCAGAAGCCGTGCGCACCCATAGGGTCAACAATCCAATCTTTCATTCCTAAGATGTAGCCGATAGGAAGGCCAAGCAACCAGTAAGCAACGAAGGTAATGTTGAAGATTGAACGCATGTCTTTGTAGCCACGCAGAGCACCTGCAGCGATAACTTGGATGGCATCAGTACATTGATAAACCGCCGCGAACAACAGCAACTGCATTGCAACGGTAATTACCGCAGTGTTCTCTGTGTAAAGTAATGCAACCTGTTCTCTGAACAGGACAGTTAACGCCGCTGTCATTAAGGCTGTCACTAAACCAACAATGATACCTACGTGTGTCGCGATCTTAGCGCCTTCGGTGTTGTTTTCGCCCAACTTATGCCCAACACGAATACTCACGGCTGCACCGATACTCATTGGAATCATGAAGACCAGCGAAGAGAAGTTGATCGCGACTTGGTGCGCGGCAACAATCAACGAGCCAAGTGGGGCAACCAACAAGGAAACAACCGCAAACAAGGTTACCTCGAAGAAGATAGCGGCTGCGACAGGGAAACCAAGTCTAAACAGGCGAATTTGAGCTTTAAGTTGCGGCTTATGGAACGTACCGAAGATGTTGATTTTCGATAACCGTTTTGAAGTTAAAACGTAAGCGAATAGCAGTGCAAACATCACCCAGTATACGATAGCCGTTGCAACGCCACAGCCAACACCACCCAATGCAGGAGCACCAAGTTTTCCGTATACGAACATCCAGTTAAGCGGGATGTTTAATAACAAGCCAATAAAACCAATCACCATTGCAGGCTTGGTTAAAGACATACCATCGGTAAAACTTCGCAATGTTTGGAACAACAAGAAAGCGGGTACAGCAAACATCACCGCATTCATATAGCCGATGGTCTTTTCCGCCATGAGTTGTTCAATGTCCATCCACTCCAATATCAATTGTGTTTGAAAAAGCACACCAATGATTGGAAGGGAGATGACGAGCGCTAAAAATGCGCCTTGTTGAATTTCAAATGGAATTTTTACTTGTCGACCAGAACCATTCAGTTGTGCAACGACAGGAACCAACGCCATCAATAGACCAACACCAAATAGGATTGATGGTAACCAGATACTTGCTGCAATCGAAACCGCCGCCATATCGATAGCACTTACGCCACCGGCCATTACGGTATCAACAAAACCCATTCCAGTTTGTGCAACGGATGCGATCAATACTGGGGTCGCAAGTTTGATTAGATTCGAGGATTCTTCTTTGTAACGATGCACAAACAACTCCAAATAAGAGGGAAAATTAGAATAATAGTGTAGGAAAGGACATTCTGAAGGAATCAGAGACAATGATCTTAAGCTTCCACTGGACGAATCATAAAGAAATGTCACAATAACTGCTATGAAAAACTGTTACTAAAATGCTAAATAGGAATCTTATGTTTACAGGTATCGTTCAAGGTATGGCAACACTGGTTGCTATCAACAAAAAAGAGTCGTTTCAAACTCATACCATTGAGCTAAGCGATGAAATGGTTGAAGGATTAGCCATTGGTGCTTCAGTAGCTCATAACGGTTGTTGCTTAACGGTAACGGAAATTTCAGGTAACCAGATTGCTTTTGATTTAATGCAAGCGACATTGCGATTGACGAACTTAGGCCAACTGAATGTTGGTGACAAAGTGAATGTTGAGCGTGCAGCAAAGTTTGGTGACGAAATTGGCGGGCATAGCATGTCTGGCCACATTACTCTGATGGCTAACCTAGTCGATGTGATTAAAACAGAAAACAACCGTACACTTTGGTTCGAACTACCAGAAGAATCGATGAAGTACGTATTGAGTAAGGGTTACATTGGTGTTGATGGTTGTTCATTGACGATTGGCGAAGTGGAAGAGAACCGTTTCTCTGTCCACCTAATTCCAGAAACTCTGAATCGTACTCTGTTTGGCGGCCGTGAAGTAGGCGACCAAGTGAACATTGAGTTCGATCCACAAACGCAGGCAATTGTTGATACTGTCGAGCGTGTATTAGCGAACCAGAAATAGTAGTAGCGGTTTATCAACAGCATTTGCCTAAAAAACGCTGACTAAGTAAGAGTCGCAGACATTAAAAAAGAGCACATTGAGTGCTCTTTTTCTATTTTTGTGTTTCTGCGTTTTTCTAGGCTAGCCTCAAAATCGAGGTGTAGAGCCAACTCGACAAGAGAGTAGGTGTTAGAAGACTTGTTCGTCGTCTGCATCAATCGAGAGATTAATCCTGTCTCTTACCTCATCTACCTGCATGTCGAGGTGAATGGCATTGCAACATGCTGGGCAATCGTCATAAAAATCTTGGCTCCCATTAGAAGCATCAAGCGTTATGCTGATGGCATGCCCACAGTGGGGGCAGGAGACATGTTTCTCTGTGTATTTATGCATCGCGAATTCTCCTCACTGTAACTTGTTCCAATCGTAGTCGCTTTATAGAGCGACTTAGCTCGCTGTGATTGGTATTAAACGGCCTGTATCTTCTGAATGCATGCTTCAGTGTGTGCTAAATATTCGCCGCCAAATTGATTGCAGTGGTTAAGAAGATGGTACAAGTTGTAAATGTCTTTCCGATCAGTATAGCCAACGTCGAGTGGATTGACGCTCTGGTAACCTTCATAAAACTCTTTAGGGAAACCTTCAAACAATTCAGTTAACGCCAAATCACACTCATGGTCCCCCCAGTAACAAGCAGGGTCGTAGCAAATTGGGCCAAACGCAGAGTTAGCAACATTGCCATTCCAAAGATCCCCATGAAGCAAAGAAGGGCGAGGGTTGTGGCCAGCAAGACGCATATTCACCACATCAACGATGTCATCGATATCACCAAACTCGATGCCTTTCTCTTTGAGCAGTTGCAGTTGGAAACCAATGCGTTGCTCAGAGAAAAAGCGACCCCATTTCTTATGCCAAGGGTTGGGTTGAAGTGTGCTGCCGATATAGTTGTCTTGGTCGCAACCAAACTCTTTTTGCTCGCCCCATTGATGAAGCCGCGCAAGCTGAACGCCGAAATCGAAGCTATTGTTGCCCGTCTCGAGCGGTTTGGTCGGCAAGTAATTCAGAATAATGAACGAGCACTCTTTGGTTTTGCCAATAAGCACCAACTCAGGAACGTAAACAGTGGAGGTTTCTCTTAACAAGCGTAAGTTCTCAGCTTCAATTTCAAACTTAGGTAAAAATTCTCGCTGATTCACTTTCACAAAGTAACGCTCATTACCATCGCTGATCATATAGCAATCGTTAATGTCGCCACCAGAAACCTTGGTACGTTCAGTAATCTGAAAGTTAAATAGAAGAGTATCTGAAAGTTGTTGAGAAATGGCCTGCCACATAGGAAATCCTCAAAGACTGAAAGTTAAAAAGATTGAAGGTTAGAAATACTGTTTGTTTAATAGCAATAGTTTAGGATAAATCTGAACAATTTATAGACGCACTCGTCAATGTTCTTAGCTCTTCTTCATCTTACGTAGAATCAATTGGCCGAATTGTGAACTCGAACTGATTCAAGCTCTTTGAAATACAAACATAAATTGAAAACCTGACGTGATGAAATAGTTTGGAACTGGTCTCACAATCGAAACGGTTTTGAACGCCACAAACTGGAAAAGAGGTTTGAGCTTGTTATTGTCTAGCGACTAAATCAAATGAGCTTTTAGAGTAAGTTAAAAGGACTATTGTTAACTGGCGCAATACTTTGCTTCAAAGTTTGTCTTACACTTCTTTAGCGTGAATTTACTTATGTCGTAAGTAGGCAGGTATACCACATAAAGCTATATCGATTTAATTTTAAGCTGAAATACTAACTAGGATCATTTAAATGTAGTTTTGGGCAATAAAGTGATGACAAATAGCTTCATTTACATAGTATTAGGCAAGTACGTATTAATCTGCTCTAGAGCTTAAAACGGAGAATTATTGTGGTTGTAGAAACCGATGGCTATTTGGCTTTAATCGAGCACCTATCATTCAACCTTGATGTGTTTACCAATAGTAATGGTGATACTGGAAACGAAAGTGTCGAAGACATTGTTACCGACATGATTTCAACAAACATCATGGCTATTTTCGAGCAAAACCCAGAGTTGCATTCGAGCGTTCGTTTTCAACTTTTGAAAGAAGCAGATGCCGTAGTAGCGGATCTTGGTGAAGTATTAGCGGGTGTGTGGGCTAAGAAAGCGACTAACGAACAAATTGTATTCCTCGATGAGTACATCGCGTTAGTGAAGAACCTGTTTGATACTGCTGTTGCTAAATACGATTAACGGTTTGTTTGCTCATTTATCGTCGTAATTAATCAGCATAATAACAACGGGCGTTTAAGTCGTATCTTTCTAGAGTTACCTCGCTCAGCGGTTTATCTTTCGAACCGCTATAAACGCCTAAAGTGCCAAAACTTGGATGCCCAGTAAGGGTTATCTAACCTAGAAATAATGACACCTTTCGATGTCGAGGCATGTAGAAATTGGTTGTTTCCTAAATAAACGCCTACATGTCGCACCGTCATCGAAGTCTTGAAAAACACCAAGTCACCGCTTGTTGCCTGCCCATACGCAATTTCTTTTCCCTTTTTACTCTGGTCTTTTGTGGTTCTTGGTAGAGCTTGTTGAGTCGCATTTTGCACGGCGATTTGAACAAAAGCAGAGCAATCTATACCTCGAAATGAGGTCCCACCGAAATGGTATGGCACGCCTTTCCACTGTTCATACACGCTCATATAAGCGTTTGTAGTCAATTGTTCTGACTTTGATAGGGGTTTCTGTGCGGTTTGACTAAGCTGAGAAGGCGAAGGTGACGAGCTACATGCAGCCAATGTTGCTAAAGTTATTGTAACTACAGCCATTTTTCTGATTTTCATATGTAACTCTTCTGACAAAAAACTGAAATAAAAACGTCATCAAGGACTTCTAGTATACGACCTAACTTAAGGATATCTCTTTTCGTAGTCAAACTGGATTTCACATGCCCGACACAAATTTATCAATAAAACCCTCACGTTATACATTCTCGCTCATTCAAACCGTCACTGCTGTATTTATTTCCATTCTTTTACTTGTTATTTTTTTATCAATGGTTAGCATTCGGGGCGTTGAACGGGTCGGGGGACATTTTGATGCACTCTCGGAACAAGCATTACCCCTTGCTCTACATAACGCCGAATTAACGCAAAGCGTATTAGAACAAGTAAAACTTCTCACTTACAGCACCCAATCAACCGACTTAGATACACTGAATGCCACAAGGGGCTCAATTGACCAACTCGCGACAGAGAGCAATACCACGCTAGAGGAACTTCTTTTTATTTCCCAATCTTTTCCTGATGCGATCTCTTTAGAGCAACAACAAATCCTTGTCGATGACATGGCGCAACTGCAAGCTATGACCAACACGGTACTGCTGGCGCAGATTGAGATTCAAAGTAAGCAAAATCTGATCGACAGTAAAATGGGCGAGTTCCGTTATGGCGTTGGATCTATCGGACCAGAAATGAATCGAATCAGCTCATTCTTGGTTGAAGACAACCCAGAAGCGAGCGATGCAGCGAACCGATTCACATCCAGTGCGTCTGCTATGGCGAACACCTTCTTGATGTTGATGATGCAACCTGACATTGATAAAGCACAAGACGAATACCGTCAATTGAGAAACCGAATCGCAGGCCTTAACTTGGCTTACAGCGATTTTGCCGATTGGCATCCAGACATCGTTGATTTCGCGAGCTTGACGGCGCCTTACGAGATGGTGAAAGAAGGCTTTACCGAAGAAGGCGTGATCAAACAGATCCTCTTGAAACTCGAACTTGTTCAGCAGCAAGAGCAGAACTTAACGCAAGTTATCACCCTCGCGAATACAGTCATAAGCACATTGAATCAGTTGTCTTCTACCGCTTCCCATCTGATTGATGAAAGCGAACTGGTTGTAAATCAAACCATCACCAATATTGATCGTGTGTTGTTTATCAGCGGGCTGGTTATTGCCGTAATCATTGTGATTTCATGGTTCGTGTTACGCCGTTGGATGAATAAAGGGCTAAAAAACATTACTCAACAGTTGAGTTCACTTGCAGATCATGACTTCTCTAAACAGAGTGAATTGCTTGGGCCGCTAGAGCTTCAAGTTATCACTTCAAAACTCAATACGGTCGTTGATTCCACCGCGGACTCGGTTCGTTTAGTAACGCGTAACTGTGAGACGCTTTATCAAACGGCTGAAGTAAGCCATGACGCTGCAGAGCAAACCAATTCGAGCTTGAACGAACAGAACGAATCACTTCAGAATATGATCACCACCATTACTGAGCTGGAAGCATCGATTGGTGAGATTGCTCGTATTTCTAACGCATCGAACGACGATGCTCAAATAGCAGAAGATGAGTCAGTGAGTGGCAGCCAAGTGGTTGGCCTTAACCAACAACGATTACAAGCGCTTGAGCAATCTCTTAGCATGAGTGAAGAGTCGATGGCTGACTTGGATGGTCGAGTGAAACAGATTCGTGAAATGGTCGATATGATCAGCGGAATCGCTGAAAACACCAACTTATTGGCACTGAACGCTGCGATAGAAGCAGCGCGAGCAGGTGAACAAGGTCGAGGTTTTGCGGTAGTTGCAGACGAAGTGCGTAAATTGGCGAGCGGCACATCCCAGCAAACCACCAATATTCGTAGCATGATGAACGAGCTAGTAGCGGCAGCCGATCGCTCACGTGCTTCTGTAACGGAATCGAGAAGTGAGATGGCCAATGCACTGGAAACCAGTGGCGATGTAAGACAAGCCTTCGAGAAAATCGAATTTGCGGTTAGCCAGATCAAAGGGCGTGTTGAGCAAATCATGGTGGCTACCGAAGAACAAGCTCGTGCAACTGTCGATGTTACCCATTCAATCACTCGAGTATCTGAGCAGGGCGAGAATACTAAGCTGCAACTTGAATCTATGATCGAGAGTTCAGAGCAAGTCGGAGAGATAGCAGCGCACCAACAAGCCATGCTTCATAAGTACGTGCTGAAATAGACGAGCGTGATAGTTAAGCTAGTGTGCGAAAGAGTTTAAGCACTAGCAGTACTTAATCATTAACTACGCTTATAACGACTATCGATACAGAAGCGCCCTTAAATTCTCACAAGAATCTAAGGGCGTTTTGTTTTCGGATTAAGATAACTTTGGTATTAAACTAAGGTTGGTCTCAATATAAACTTGAGACTCAACTGAATTCGAACCTAGTCTTTCGTTGTCTGGAATCGTGCAAATGGCTGACGCAGCATCAAATCCAACCGTTGTTCTTTACCATCTTGAATCTCGGGAACACCAATATGCACCTTATCATGGCCAAGCTTGGGTTGGGCGCGGTAAGTCTTAAACCAGATGTCCCACACAGATAAAAAGAAACCAAAGTTTGAATGGGTTTCTTTCACAATGACCGAGTGATGAACGCGGTGCATGTCTGGTGTCACAATCACTTTTCTTAGTTGCTTATCGAACCATAGCGGAAGACGTGCATTGCTATGGTTAAACATTGCGCTCGCGTTAAGTACAATTTCAAAGATCACGACAGCAATGACAGGCACACCAAGCGCGATCACCAAGCTCACTTTGATAAGCATTGAAAGAATCATCTCAATAGGGTGAAAGCGCGTTCCGGTTGTGACATCGATATCGAGGTCCGCATGGTGAACTCGATGTAGCTTCCACAACCAAGGAACACGGTGAAACACCAAGTGCTGTAGGTAAATGGCACAATCCAAGAGCAATACACAGATCAGAATGGTCAATTCTTTCGGAAGTGACAGGGTATTGAACAGACCCCATTGGTTTTCTTGTGCGATAACCGCCGCTTGAAATGCTGCGATAGGAATTATAGTGGCCAATAGAAAGCTGTTCAAAGCGACTAACGCAAAGTTGTTTCCCCAGCGAAACCATTTGCTTTGAGTCAGTGCTTTACGTGGAAAACGGTATTCCCAAAGCGCACACAATCCAAAAACGATAATAAAACAAACAAGGCGAAGCAGTGATGGGTCTTGCATGGGAATTCCTTCTATCATTCTAGGGACACTGTAAGTACAATCGTGCCACTTTTCTAGATTTATCGTTATTGTCCATGAGAATCCACGCTTTTCACCGTTTATATCAACACCGTTTGTCTCTTTCAACCAAGCCGTTTAACGCGCGCGGGTGTAAAGTGGTTCGATGTGAGTTCTGTAAAATCAAACAAGATAGCTGTATCTGTGAACATCAACCAGACGTAAATACGAACGTCGCGACCATGTTGATCTTATCGGACAACGAAATACTCAAACCAAGTAATACCGGCCGTTTAATCCTTGATACCGTTAAAGACAGCTATGCCTACCTTTGGCACCGCACTGAACCGAATCAAGAGATGCTTGATGTGCTGAAAGACGATAAATATCAGCCAGTCGTGGTCTTTCCTGAAGATTATACCGATGACAAATCGCGTGTGGTTGCAGATCTTGCTGAAATGCGAGATTCGAACAAGACGTTGCTGCTGATCTTTATTGATGGTAGTTGGCGTGAAGCACGACGTATTTTCCGTCGTTCAGAGTATCTGCAAGACTTACCGGTGTTGTCGATCGAACCAGAATCGGTTTCGCAATACATGATGCGTAAGTCAGACAACGAACAACATCTCTCGACTGCAGAAGTAGCGAGCTTGGTTTTGAAACAGGCTGGTGAAGAGCAGGGCGCAAAGACTTTACAGCTGTGGTTTGAGACATTTCGTGAAAGCTACATGCTAAGTAAGACGCGTTATAAGTCCGATCCAACCAAACCAAGCCTGAACGCTTTCATAGAGCACACTAAAAATGAGACGTCACTCTAACCTTTAACCGCTTTGTGCTGACTTGTTGTTCAAACAGATTCGAACACGAGATAAGTTTGTTATCCATCACGGTTTGTAGGGGGAGTGTTATGGATAATGCGTCCTAGATGTTTAATTTGAAAAATTTATTTGCCCGAATTTAGGGAAAAATTGGAGAGATTTCATGTATTACGGCTTCGATGTTGGCGGCACAAAAATTGAATTTGGTGCGTTCAATGAAAAACTTGAGCGAGTAGCAACAGAACGCGTACCAACGCCTACTGAAGATTATCAACTGCTACTTGATACGATTGCCGGTTTGGTGAAGAAGTACGACAGTGAATTTTCTTGCGAAGGTAAAATTGGTCTTGGTCTTCCTGGTATGGAAGATGCTGACGACGGCACAATGCTGGTTGTTAACGTGCCAGCTTCAACGGGGAAACCACTACGTAAAGACCTAGAAGCACTTATTGGTCGTAGTGTGAAAATTGAAAATGATGCGAATTGCTTTGCGCTTTCAGAAGCGTGGGATGACGAGCTTAAAGACGAACCATCAGTAGCAGGCCTAATTCTAGGTACTGGTTTTGGTGGCGGGTTAGTTTACGAAGGCAAAGTGTTCTCTGGTCGTAACCACGTTGCTGGTGAACTGGGCCATATGCGTCTTCCTATTGATGCTTGGTTCCACCTTGGCGACAACGCACCGTTACTCGGTTGTGGTTGTGGCAAGAAAGGTTGTCTAGACAGCTACCTATCAGGTCGTGGCTTTGAATTGATTTACGAGCACTACTTCGGCGAGAAGAAGAAAGCAATCGAGATCATTCAAGCGTACAACGAAGGTGAAGCAAAAGCGGCTGAGCACGTTGATCGTTTCATGGAGCTATTGGCTATCTGTTTCGCGAACCTGTTTACCGGTCTTGATCCACACGTAGTTGCATTGGGTGGCGGTCTTTCAAACTTCGAACTTATCTACGAAGAGATGCCAAAGCGTATCCCTAAATACCTACTGTCTGTAGCGAAATGTCCAAAGATCATCAAAGCGAAGCACGGTGATTCAGGCGGCGTTCGTGGCGCTGCATTCCTTAACATTAAGTAATCGTGACTTAAGCTAGCTAAGGTTAGATAGTTAAAAAGTACAAATAAAAATGCCGCAATCTCGAAAGAGGTTGCGGCATTTTTTATTGTTCGGTGCTTTCGTTTCTTTAGCTGTTAGCTGTTAGCTGTTAACTACAAACGAAAAGCTAGAAACGACATATCAAGAAAAGAGCCAAGAGGGCTTACTTCTTCTTTTTACCAACACCAAGATTGTCTTTTTGCTTCAACGTAAGCTTAGTAAAGCCAAGCTTGCGGAAGTAGTTGTCTTGGTAGTTGCGAACCGCTTTAGTATCAGAAATCAACTCAAGCTGTTGCTCAGTTTTTAGATACTCAGAGATATCGATGCCTTCAGCTGCAGCAACAGCTTCTTGGATCGTGCGGTGTTCTTGTTTTGAAAACAGTAACTCTTTGTCTTCGTCTTTGTAAGTGTACAGAATGGTACGAGCCATGGTGCTCTCCAATAGAATTATTACTTTGCGCGCACTCTACATAAAAACAGTACGTGGCTCAAGGTTATGATAAGAAATCTTAAGATTATCGTTCTAACGTTTAGCGTAATTTAAGCTATTTGTCTTTTAGGCAACGAACAGGTTGTCTTTCACGAAACGAAAAGAACAAAAAGCCCCTTAACATCGAAAGCTCGATAGAAGGGGCTTCGTCTATGTCTTGGCGAAGATCTTCCAAATCACTTAAAAGCTTCTAAGTCAATTAAAAAGCAGCTAAGTCAATTTAGGTGTTTGAGCTTTGAATCAAACACGCCCTTGCAATGGAATGATCGTTACCGTTTCACCAACTTTCACGGTATCAACCGCTGGTGAGATTTCGATTAAACAGTTCGCTTCACTCATTGAACGCAGAATACCTGAACCTTGCTTGCCCGTTGTTTTCACTTCAAGCACGCCAGATTCATTCATCGAGAACACACCACGGCTAAATTCAGTACGGCCTTGGCGTGAGCGCAGTTGTTCAGTTGCTACAGCATTTGCTTTTACTGGTGTCCAGTTCGTTTGACCTTGCAGCTTACGGATCGCTGGCTCTACAAAGTTGATAAACGACACCATCACAGCAACAGGGTTACCCGGTAAACCAAAGAACGGCTTGTTCTCAATCTTACCGTAAGCCAATGGGCGACCTGGACGCATGTTGATACGCCAGAAGTTGATTTCACCCAGTTTATCTAACGCAAGCTTGATGTAATCCGCATCACCAACAGACACACCACCAGAAGTCAAAACCATATCGGTTTCAAGCGACGCAGAATGCAGCACATCCATCATCTTCTGCTCATCATCTTCAATGATGCCGTAATCGACGATGTCACAGCCGAGCTTTTGAAGCATGCCGATAATAGTAAAACGATTTGAGTCATAGATAGAGTTTGGTTTTTGCTCGTGACCCGGCGCTTGAACTTCATCACCCGTAGAGAACACACCCACTTTCACTTTACGCAGAACAGGGCAGGTACCAAAACCTAACGACGCCATCATGCCCATTTCTGGCGCTTCAATGCGTGTGCCACGTGTAAAGACAGGTTGGCCGATTTCTAAATCTTCACCTGCCATACGGACATTTTGTCCAACCGAGATTTTAGCATCAGGGAAGCTAACTTTATCGCCATCTTGGACGGCTTGTTCACGCATCACGACAACATCAACGCCTTCTGGTATTGGTGCGCCGGTCATGATTTTAACGGCTTCACCTTGTTGCACGATTTGCTCGTAGCTGTGACCCGCCATGACTTCAGCAACGATGTTGTAACTGTCCAATTCTAGATCTTCACTACGAATTGCATAACCGTCCATTGCAGAGTTGGTATTCTGAGGAACGTTGATTGGCGAGATCACATCTTCAGCCAACACTCGACCGTAGCCCTGCAGTAGTTCAACACTCTCTGTGAGATCAAGCGCGTCAATGCTATCAACAATCTTTTGTTGGCCTTGAGTAACGGTTACACCTGCAGGAGAGAACGAATCACAACACACTGCAGGCGTGTTGTCTTTTGAAGACGAACAAGAAGCGGTTTCGCTTATTTTCGAGGAACCGTCAAACGACTGAGCATATTCAATAATGAAATCACGAATCGCTTCTAAGTCACTGATCGCCATTTGTGGCAGTTCTGATTCCACTTGGCTGTCTGCAGCAATGGCAATAATGTTGTCATCGTTCGGGTATAACCAAGGTTTACCGACTTCATCTCTGTGCAATTCAATTTTAGGGAAAGCAATGTTCTTGCAACCTTCAACCAAAATCAGATCAAGCGTGTTGGTATCGAAACGTGTCAGAAGGTAATCAAAATCAGCTTCGGCTTCTGGCGTTTCTGTCATCATCACGTGACGGTTACGAGAAGCGATCAACATTTGATTCGCGCCCGCTTTACGTAAGCGGTAACTGTCTTTACCTGGCTTATCGACATCAAAATCGTGGTGAGCATGTTTAAGAACACCCACTTTTAAACCCGCATTAGTCAGCAGAGGCAGTAACGCTTCAAGTACCGTTGTTTTGCCTGTACCGCTATAAGCAGCAAAGCCCAATAGAGGAAGGTTAGGGCGTTGTTTTGAATCTTTCATTATTGAAGCGTTCCGAATTGGGTGAGTTCTTCTGGCGTGTTGAGATTAACAAAGCAGTTAGGAGAATCGCTAAAATCGACATATTCCGTGACACATTCTTTGTATAGCAAGATGATTTTACGATCACCACGTTCCAAAAACGCTTCTAGCTTTGGCAGAACACGTTTGTGGAATAGGGTGAATACAGGTTGCTTAAACTCGCCATCATGCGCGACAAGAATGTCACTGTCTTCTTTAACTGCAGAACAAAAACGCTCAACAAGGTCGTCACTGATTTGTGGGCTGTCGCAAGGGACAAAGCCGACCCAGTCTGTGCTCGCGTTTTTAAGGCCAGCATGAATACCGCCCAATGGACCTGGATAGTCAGGGAAGGAATCGGAAACAACCGGAGCAAATGCTTGGTAACTGTCTAAGTTACGGTTGGCATTGATAGTGATGCTGACATCTTGCTGTGACAGCTTGTTTATAACGTATTGAATAAGCGGAGAACCGTTGAGCTCAACAAGTCCTTTATCTTTTCCGCCCATGCGGCTGGCCTGTCCGCCAGCCAAAATAACCCAACTAGTTTGCGTTGGAAGCAGCATAAATATTCTCTTGTGCTTTATCTTTCTGAATAACTTGCAGAAGCGGCGATTCGGTCAAAGTATTGTCTTTGATCCACCATTGCTTCTTACATAAGTCGGTTAACGCGTTAGTTTGGTGACTAGTGATGACTAAACTCGCGCCTCTTTGAAGAAGATCTTCGGCCATTATCACCAATCTTTCAATAGATTCTTTGTCTAAAGAGGCACTTGGTTCATCCATTAGCAAGATTGACGGCTTAAGAATCCAAGCTCGTGCCATTGCAACGCGTTGACGCTCACCACCAGACAACACAGAAATGTGTTCATCTGCCAAGGTTTCTAAACCTACCATTCTCAGCGCATTAATTATTTGAGCTCGCTTATCTTTTTGGCTCTCTTTGTTAAAGCGAATGCCATAAGCGACATTTTGGTACACCGAACCATCAAAAAGATAGGGGGTTTGATGCAGGTAGATAATGTCTTTGAACTTGAGCCTAGGGAATAAGATCTGCTGCCAGCTTTGTGTCGGAGACTGAATGCGGCCGGAGCTTGGCTGAATCAATCCAGACAATATTTTAAGTAGGGTCGTTTTACCCACACCATTATCTCCTTTGAGATAAATGGCATCGTTGGGGCCGATCGACAATTCGGGAATATGGAACAAAACACGCTCTTTGTAGCGCATTGAAATTTGCTGCGTTGTTATTTTTATACTCATGACAGCGTTCCTAAGTTCTTAAATAGCCTTTTCCTCTCACACTGGAAAGGAAAAAGTTAAGGGCTAATGCCAATGCTAATAACACCATACCGAGGGCGACGCCTTGAGCGAATGCGCCTTTGTGGCTTTCCATAGCGATAGCTGTTGGGATGTTTCTTGTCATCCCCATAATGTTGCCACCGACCATCATTGAACAACCAACCTCAGTGACAATACGAGAGAAGGCAGCGATAGTTGCCGCTAAAAGAGGGAAGCGCGTTTCCCAAATTAACGTACACGCCACACGAGTCGTTGATACGCCAAGCGTGCGCGCCGTTTCAACCGCTCGGCGGTCACTGGCTTGGAGAGCGCCGTGCATCATCGCGACTAGGATTGGGAAACAGATCAGCATCTGACCTAGAATCATCGCCTTTTGGGTGAACAGTAATTCCCAATCACCGAGTGGGCCAGAACGAGAGAGCATCATGTACATCAACAAACCGATAACCACGGTTGGGATAGCTTGCAGGGTGTTGATCACCGATAACAATGCCCACTTCCCGGGGAACTCGGTATAAGCCAATAAGAAAGCCATAAGGATTGCAGGAACAATCACTAATGAGATGGCGGACAAAGATACGCTGAAAGATACCGCGACGATTTTCCACAATTCGTGGTCAAAACTCACTAGTAGGTTCATTGCATCAATCGTTGTTTGCCATAGGGTCATGAAGTATCTCGTGTGAATCGATAATAGATCTTTATCGGTAATGACTGATGTTAATCATAGCTGACACAAACTATTTGAGCTTGAATTGGCCAGCTATTGTTTTTAAGAGTGTTTCGTTAACTGTTTAGCTAAGTGTAGTGCTTGTTAGTTTTGGCTAGACCTTCAACGCTACGCTTTACAACCAACGACTCATTGCTTACAACAAAGTACTCTGCACTTACAACCAACTATTCTGCGCTCGCAACAAACAGCTGTTTGCCGTGCAGTTTAAAGTCGTTAATCAGTTTCTGGCCTTTAGGGTTAACCAGCCAATCACTGAATACTTTCGCAGCTTGGTAGTTGATGCTCGGGTAGCGTTCTGGGTTAACAAGAATCACTTGGTAAGGGTTGAAGAGGTTCTTGTCACCTTGGAAAAGGATTTTTAGATCCAGTTTATTTTGGTAAGCCAACCAAGTACCACGGTCTGTCATGGTGTAGCCTTGCATCTCTGACGCCATGTTCAGAGTAGGGCCCATGCCTTGACCAACACTGCGGTAACCACCAAAGTTTGGTTCAATTTTAGTTTGCGCCCAAATGCCCATCTCTTTCTTATGAGTACCAGAGTCGTCGCCACGAGACACAAACGTCACGTTATTAGTCGCGATCGCGTTGAACACATCTGCCACTGCTTTTTGAGATTCAATTTTTGCTGGGTCACTTTGAGGGCCCACAATCACAAAGTCGTTGTACATCAGCTTACGAGGTAAAACGCCGTAGCCTTTTTCTACGAAATTCGCTTCAGCTTTTGGTGCGTGAGTCATTACCAAATCAACATCACCATTTTCGCCCATGCGAAGTGATTTACCGGTACCCGCAGCAAGAACATCAACCTTGATACCAGAATCTTTTTTGAACTCAGGCAATAAGTAGTCCAGTAGACCAGAGTGATAAGTACTTGTGGTTGTCGCCAACTTAATATGAGTGGTGTCTTCCGCGCTGCTAGCCGTGTAACTGACGATAGATAGAGCTGCAATAGTTAGGGGAATTGCTTTCATTATTATTATGTCCATTCTGTTATAAATGAATGACATGCCTTCAATTTTAAAGGGCTCAAAGAGGGCATGTGCATAAGACGCTAATTGTTGTAATTAGAAATCTACACCTTATAAGCAATCTTAATGCCAACAAATAATGCATCAGATTTCTTTAAATTGCTGTTATTTCGGACAAAACTGAGTCTTTTACCCCGTTAAAATGAATCAAAACATGAGCTAGGACAAAATGTCGCACATTGTCCCTGTTGGAGAAAAGGTTAATTGGTACACTCTGTCCCAACTTTTCTCACCGGCTAATCATTATGTCTTTACCTAGTTCATCTGCATCCAATCTCAACCCGAACACATTGACTCAGTATCAGGCCTTTTCCGTTTTGGTCGTCGATGATGAATTGGGTATGCAGGCTATCTTAAAGAAAGCACTGGGTAAGTTCTTTGGCAAGGTGTCGAGCGCAGGGTCGGTTGAAGAGGCTGAAACGCTGCGTTCAAGCGAACATTTTGATCTGATTGTCCTTGATATCAACCTACCAGGCCGCTCTGGCATTGAGTGGGAAGAGGCGTTTAACGACAACGACAAACGTGCCGATGTGATTTTCATGACGGGTTATGCCGATCTAGAGATGACCATATCCGCGCTTAAGCTTGGTGCTTCAGATTTTATTCTTAAGCCGTTCAACCTCGAACAGATGATACAAGCGGTTCTGCGTTGTATGGATAAGCGACTTGATCAAAGAATGCAGTACGCGTTGAAGCGTGATGTTAGCCGTCATATCAAGACCGAATTGATCGGCAATTCAGACAAAACTAAACAGCTTAAATTGCTGATCAGTCAATTTGCACCGTCAAGAGCATCCGTTCTTATAGAAGGTGAGTCAGGTACGGGTAAAGAGTTAGTTGCTCGTGGTGTACATGAAGCCAGTAAACGCACAGGTCCATTTGTGCCAATCAACTGTGGTGCGATTGCTCCAGAGCTTCTAGAAAGTGAACTGTTTGGACATACATCAGGCGCATTTACTGGTGCGAAGAAAAACCGTGAAGGTCTTTTCCGAGTCGCAAGTGGTGGCACCTTGTTCCTTGATGAAATTGGTGAAATGCCACTGCCAATGCAAGCTGCATTGTTACGCGTGTTAGAGCAAAGAACCATTCGTCCAGTCGGTAGCGAGAAGGAAATTTCCGTTGACGTACGAGTGGTGGCGGCGACCAACCGAAATCTTCAAGAAGAGGTCGATAAAGGGCACTTCCGCCGCGATCTGTTCTACCGACTCAATGTACTTAAGATTGATGTGGTGCCATTGAGAGAGCGCCCGTCAGACCTGATTGAACTTGTTCCATACTTTACTCGTCTTTTATCGAGCGAGCTTGGCATGCCAGTTCCAAATTGGGCACATGAAGATATCTTGGCGTTGAACGAATACGAATGGCCGGGAAATATTCGTGAACTTAAAAACTTAGTCGAACGATGCATTCTTTTAGACAAGCCACCAGCACACTATTGGCGCGAGATTAATGGTGATCCTGTTCCTGCTAGCATTTCAGTGACGGTGTCACATGGTGCGGAAATGCCAAACTTGAATAATGCAGACGCTGCCGAGGGTTATCCAAACACTTGGACACTCAAAGAAGTAGAAAAATCTCATATAGAACAGCTGGTTAGTTTTCATGATGGCAATAAATCGGCAGCTGCAAGAGATCTTGGCGTCGCACGTAAAACGCTAGAGCGTAAGTACAAAGATTGGAACACAGAAGGCTCTGAATATGCCGATTAGACGTCGTTGGTGGTCAAAGTGGGCGTTCCGATTCAAAACCATGGTTCGCTACCGATTATTATTCCTTACATCTGCTCCGATCATTCTGACCTTGTGCGCGCTTGTGGCTATCACACTGTATTGGTCAATACATTACACGTGGCAGGGCGCTCTGATTGATGTCGATGAGCGTTTGGATGTTGCCGATAACAGTATTCACCTGATCCAAAATCAGCAAGCATACAACGTTCGTGCGTTCGCCGAGTCTTATAACTTTCGAACCAAACTCGCGAGTGATCTTTCACACGAAGAGCTAACTCGCTGGGTGTCTGAGAACAAATCTCGCTATGAGCTCGATTTTCTGCGCTGGCGCAGTGTCGAGAGCATGGAAAAGAAACTCGAATATCTAAACTTAACTCACAAGCCTTCATTTTTCAGTGTCTTAAGCCGTAATGAACTCAATTATCTCGATCGTGACCTCGCTAAAAAAGCGGAAGTTCCGATGCTCAACGGGCAAGAGGTCGAGACTCGCGGATTGGTAAGCAGAACCGTTGTATCCATCAAAGATGAACATGATCATGTGATTGGTTTTCTGGATGGTGGGATCTTACTGAATAACAGTACTCAACTTGTTGACCAAATCAGCAACCTTATCTATCCACAACGAGAAGGTTTTAATCGTCATATAGGAACGGTCACGGTTTTCCTTGATGATCTTCGTGTTAGCACCAACGTGCCTTTGAGCAGTGAAGACAGTGTAGGGCGCGCCATTGGTACACGTGTTTCTCACGAGGTTCACTCGAAAGTCTTGAATGAAGGTAAAGAGTGGCTAGATCGAGCGTATGTTTACGATGCTTGGTACATCACAGCTTACCAACCAATCCATGACCAGTTTAATAATGTGATTGGTATGCTTTACACCGGTTATTTGATTTGGCCGCTGATAGAAACGTACTTAACCAACCTTGGCGAAATTAGCATTACCATTGTGTTGCTTCTGTTGGCATCCGGTTTGATCGTTCACCGTGGCGCACGTGATCTTTTCAACCCAATCGAACGCATTCATAAAGTGGTGAAGCTAGTACAGATGGGGCAAGACAAGCGAATTGGTACGCTAGGTTTGGATGATCAACACGAACTGACACTGCTCGCTAAACAGTTCGATAAGATGTTGGATCTACTGCACGAGCGTAATCAAGAGATTCAACAAGCGGCGTCTGAACTAGAGTGCAAAGTGCATTCTCGTACCGCGAGTTTGAAAGAGAAAACTGAAGAACTTGAACTGCACATCAAGCTTCTCAATCAAGCCAGAGATAAGCTGGTGGTCAATGAAAAACTGGCCGCGTTAGGTGAATTAACGGCAGGTATTGCTCATGAGATCAATAACCCAACCGCCGTGATTCTTGGCAACGTTGAACTGATGAAGTTTGAACTGGGCGATGAAGTGAGCCGTGTAGATGAGGAAGTCCACGCGATCATGGAGCAGATTGACCGAATTCGAAATATCACACGAAGCCTGCTTCAATACAGCCGTCACGGCGGCGTACAAGACGAAATTACGTGGCAACATATCAACCCAATAGTGGATGAAAGTATTACGCTCGTAAAAACAGGTGCGAAGAAGAAAGGCATTGTGTACGTATCGCAGCTGAACGCTAAAACCTCAGTCGAGGTCAATCGAAACCAATTGCTACAGATTCTGGTTAACCTACAAATGAACGCGATTCATGCAATGGACGGTCAGGGCACGTTAACCATTTCGAGTGAAGACTGGGTTGAAAATGGTGTGTCTCATGGCGCTATCGTTCATGTTCAAGATGAAGGCTGCGGTATTAAGGAAGAACAACTGAAACGTATCTTCTCGCCTTTCTATACCACCAAACGAGATGGCACGGGCTTAGGGTTGTCAGTATCTCAGAGTATCTTGAGCCAAACTGGCGGCGAGATCCGAGTTGAATCTGAGGTAGGTAAGGGAAGTTGCTTTAGTATCTATCTTCAACAGAAAGCGACACCTCAATTGCTTGTATCAAACCTATAAGTTCTAAGAACTCATTCACTGATATTATTCATCTGATAATATTTCTAACGCGCTTGGGCTATTACACGAACGTTTTAGCCCAAGCACGAAAATTCCGCACTACTAATATATCGCAAACCAAATCTCAACCTCTTTCGGTTTGACGAGCACCTCTTTTTGGTTGTGTAACAAGGTGCATATCATTTGATCTTGATGCATATCATCTGAACTGTACGAAATTTTGATACCTTGACCGAAATCCATAATCAAAACAAATAATAAAGTCAGTCAGCTATGAAATTAAGTAACGCGAATAACTTAGTCAGAGATCTGCAATCAGGCGTGACTGAAATAAGCCAAGTCGTTGGTGTGATTCGTGATGTATCAGAACAAACGAACTTGTTAGCGCTCAACGCAGCAATAGAAGCGGCACGTGCAGGAGAGCAAGGCAGAGGATTCGCAGTGGTTGCTGATGAAGTTCGAAATCTTGCTAGCCGCACTCAAAATTCAACTAACGAAGTGCAATCCACGATTGAGAAACTGACTCAACAAGCAGAACGGACCTTTAAGGCAATGCAAAGCAGTAACGAGAAGGTTGATCACAGTGTTGTCGCGTCTAACGAAACCCGTCAACAACTCGATGTGATTGTGAATGAACTGCATAACGCCAATGACATGGTGGCACAAATTGCCGCAGCCTCGGAGCAGCAAAGCACGGTAGCCACTGAAATGAGTGAAAGTGTTACTGGGATTCATCTCGCTGCAAATGAGGTACTCCAAGCCTCACAATCGCTCGCAGAAGACAGTCAGAAAATGGCGAACACTACAGAACACCTTACTGAGCAATTGAAATACTTTAAGGTTTAGCATCAATAGGACTATTAGCTTAAAGATAAAAAGCTCATAAAAAACACCTCCGCACTTGCGATAAGTTCGGAGGTGTTTTTATTTATGGCTAGTCATTTGCTATAAGCAACAAACGTCTAAAGCATCAAGCCTAATGCGCCGCTACTGAAATTTTCGGTGGGTTGATGTTGTGCTTCTTAAACTCTTTCATCACACGCAAAGTAATGTCGGTTTCAAACAGCTTCTCATACGCAGTATCCACAACGTAAGCCTTACAAGTTAGCTGTATTGCTAGGTAGTTATCGGTAATCGTCTGTTTAACCAAAACCGTTACAGGTTTCGGCAAGTGGATATAACGACTTGAAGACGCCGCTTCTTGAATCAGATCGCGGGCTAGGGTGATGTCTTCATCCATACCAACGTAAAACGGAATCACCACCTGCATGTCCAACGCACCGTAGTTACCACTGGTGGTCACTTCATTTAAGAACTTGTTGTTCGGAATGGTAATGATGTCATCGTTCAGGGTTCTCATTCGCACTGAACGCAAACCAATGGTAATGATATCACCGTAGTTGCCTTCGAACGTGACGCGGTCACCAACTTGAAAGGGTCTATCAATCATTACCGTGATGCCCGCGATAAATGATGCTGCCAAGTCTTTAAGCGCAAAGCCGACCGACACGGCGAGGGTACCACCAATCAAAGCCAGTATTTGGTCGTTGATTCTAAAGCTCATCATGAACACGATAAGACCGGTGCTCACGTAGATAAAGAACTGAGTAAACGACTGCAGTTTTTGTAGCAACATTCGATATTGCACGAATTGGCTACCAAAACTGGTCACCATTGAGTTGATGAACTTGAGCAGTAACCACATCGCAGCAATAACGATCATGGAGAAGAACACGCCGCTCCATCGCACTAGGCTAGCTATCTTTGAGATGTTTTCTACATTGGCTAACTCTTCCGTCGCAAAGGTCGGGAAACTGACAGCACTTGCCAAGCCAACAAATAGTAGGATAAATAACTTCTTCATTTTACTTCACCAGTAGATGTTGACGGTCGAGAACGTTAGTAATGTGGCGGAACCAGTGCTCGGAAATTCGAGCCTTTTCTTCATGCCAACCAATATAACCACGGCTTTCAAAGTAACGCAGAATACCGGTTATCTCAGCCGTACTTAGCTGCGTACAATCAGACAATACTTCCGGAGAAGCGATTTCCAATTGCACGATAGAACGAAGCACAGCCAACATAGGTTTTGGCATGTTTTCCAGCTCCTGTGCTTCAGGAACATGGAACAAGCGCACCACTGCTTGATCGGTATCTTTGTTTCGATTCAAAGAGAGTCGGAAGAAGCGAAGAGCAACGGTAGGGTTACCATCAGAGTAATGCCACAAGATTCGGTAGAAACCTTGGCGGGCGCGATCTTCCTCGCTCATGTCATCTTGGTCCCACTGTTTAGGCACCACTAAACCATCAAACGATAACGGCTTCTCAAGCTCCGTATTGATACGGCTGTTTAAAAGCTCACCGACTTGTTTCTCAGTCCAACGTGGTAGAAAACACACCAAATCAAACAGCAGACGTTCACCACGCGCACGATCGACAAATCGCCAGCTCGATTTAGCAATCGAAATCACGATACGGTGGTTCTTTTTAGAACGGCGCAATAGGTTGGTTAAACGGATCAAATCAGACAAGCCGCCAACCATTGGCTTAACTAGACGTTGTGCATTGTCGATCGCAATCAGGTACGTGGTCTTGCTTTTACGAAGATGCGCCAAGATCTGAATCTCAGTCGCTTTTTCTTCCAAACCGATGCTCACCGCTAGATGTGCTAACAGCTCTTGGTAACCCGCGTAAGGGCAACTTACGTAGACAGGCTCAGCGTTAGAGACTTTGTGCAGCAGGGTATAAAGCAGCGTTGTTGCGCCCACACCACGTTCACCTGAAACAATACAGATAGCAGGGCTGTCTGACATCAAGTAGCGAGACAGTTGCTTAACCTCATCACCGGCGTAATCAATCAGCGTGCTGTCGATATTACCCGGTAGGATGTATTCATAGGTTTGATCGCCTTTGATTCGAACCAAGTTTTGCTGATTCTTGTCAAGGTCAGACTGCTTAGCCACTTCAATTCTAAACAGGTACGCCAAAGCTTGGCTAAACAGTGTGTAATTAGACAGTAAGGCCATGATGCGGTGTTGGAAGTTGTAAACACTCAACCATACGATGCCAATGGCCGTCGCCAATATATTAAGTAAGAAGGTATCCTTGCGGTTTACTGCCCAGTTCACCCATACCGGACGATCAGAGATGTGTTGCAGCGTATCGAAGACTTTCGCACGCCATAATCTAAGCACTGAAATGGTAACCAGTACAAACCAGAAAAATAGGGCGCTGTAGATCCAGCTATAGATAGTGCCTTTGCCTAGCGTGATACTCGATATTTGCAAAGTCACACCCGCAACAATGAAGCTCCAAACATAACGGCGAATGGTCGATAGGCGCAGCGCAATCACTTCTTGATTAGATGTGCGGCCCAAACGATACGCAAATTCCAAAATAAAGCTGATAGCAATCGAACCACCTAGAATCCACCAAGTGAAGATCTCAAGGAAAATCAGGTGTTGCAGGCTAGGGATGCTGGAGAGCACTCTTAGAGAAAGCGTAATCGCAATTAACCAAGCAATCGCACGATCAGCGCGGCTGATGTACCAGATCACACGTACTAAAAATGGAGGGTTCGTTTTCGCTTCAAGAAAATTAATTCTGAACAATTCGATCAAGCGAGTGCTGTTGGCAAGCCACCACGCTAAACCAAAATAGATAAACAACACTTTTAACGATGCACCAATCACAGGCACTGGCGAAATAAAGATGTCTTTAACGAGCGCTTTAAAGCTACGAATCTGGAAGTAAACAAGATACTCAATGTTGAGCTTGGTTAATTCCCACTCTTGTTTAAATTGAGTTACGCCGTAAGGGCCAAAACCCGTTAGGCGCTCTTTATTAGCGGAGTTCGTCTGCTCTAACAGGTGTTGCTTGCTCACATTCAAGCTATTCAACGTGACGTAGCTGGTTTGAACGGCAAACCATTGTTCGGCGTCGTTGTTTGCTCTGTAGGCTTTTATCTGTTGCTCGAAGGTTTTGATTTCCTGCTTTTGAACTTGTAGCACTTCAGCGAGCAATATATTGACTTGGCGTCTGTCCGACGGCTCCATAAAGAGGGGGTCGGGTAACGAATCAATTCGATCATCGAGATCAACAGCAGAATCGGATACCTGCGGCTGAGATTGTAAGTCATATTCCAAGTTGGCATGACTAGGCCAAGAGAGAATGGCCAAAGTGAGGATTAAGAAGCGCGATAGTGAACGCATAAAAGTCTCTTAGAATTATGAGGTTAGGATTACTATAGTTAGATAATCTGACTTTGTGAAATCCAACCCCGTGTCGGGGGCGAGTACTTTATTCCTGTTTCGAGCGATTTTGTCATGAAATTGTCAGGGATTAGGCTAGTATTTGAGCATCTTTGTTATGTCTGCTGTTGCGTTGATCGGGTTGGCTTTTACTGTGACCAATCAGCATACGATATATTCAATGGTTGGCACGATTTAGGACGTTATATACCGCCCATTATGGGGCGCTGTTCGATATTTTGTTTTTCCTTAAAATCGACGGCTTATCGGCGATAAATAGAAAATCAAAAATGTGAGTCAGCTCAAACTATGATTTGGCTAGGTTATCACTCACTTAATGGCCAGTAATTGCAATCAATACTTGCAGTTAAAGCCCTGAACAAGTAACGTTGCGGCGTTTTTCACATTAAAAAGGTAATGGCATTGATCTCCACAGCAAATATCACCCAACAATTCGGCGCTAAGCCACTTTTCGAAAATATTTCAGTTAAGTTCGGCGAAGGCAACCGCTACGGTTTAATCGGCGCGAATGGCTGTGGTAAATCGACGTTCATGAAGATCCTATCTGGTGAACTTGAGCCAAGTGCTGGTAACGTAAGCTACGATCCAAACGAGCGCGTTGCTAAGCTAAACCAAGACCAATTTGCTTACGAAGAATTCACGGTAATCGACACGGTTATCATGGGTCACAAAGAGCTTTGGGCTATTAAGCAAGAGCGTGACCGCATTTACTCTTTGCCAGAAATGAGCGAAGAAGACGGCATGAAAGTGGCTGACCTTGAAGTTCAGTTCGCTGAAATGGACGGTTACATGGCAGAAGCTAAAGCGGGTGAGCTTCTTCTTGCGGTAGGTATTGAAGAATCAATGCACTTCGGCCTTATGAGCGAAGTAGCACCGGGTTGGAAACTTCGTGTTCTATTGTCTCAAGTACTGTTTGCAGACCCGCATATCATGCTTCTTGACGAACCAACGAACAACCTGGATATGGACACCATCAAGTGGTTGGAAGATACGCTAAACCAACGTAACTGCACAATGATCATCATTTCGCACGACCGTCACTTCCTAAACTCTGTTTGTACACACATGGCTGACCTTGATTACGGCGAACTTCGTCTATTCCCAGGTAACTACGATGAGTACATGACGGCTGCGACTCAAGCTCGTGAGCGTCTACTGTCTGACAACGCTAAGAAGAAAGCGCAAATTGCTGAACTTCAAACGTTCGTATCTCGTTTCTCTGCTAACGCATCGAAAGCGAAGCAAGCAACGTCTCGTGCTAAGCAGATCGATAAGATCCAACTAGACGAAGTTAAAGCGTCTAGCCGTCAAAACCCATTCATCCGTTTCGAACAGTCTAAAGAGCTATTCCGTAACGCACTTGTGGTTGAAAACCTATCTCAAGGTTTTGAAGAAGACCTATACAACAAGTTCGACGGTATTTTCGAAGTAGGTGAGCGTGTTGCTATCATCGGTGAGAACGGTGTGGGTAAAACAACACTACTTAACACACTAGCTGGCGCTCTTGAGCCTCGCACTGGTGAGTACAAGTGGTCTGAAAACTCAAACATCGGTTACTACGCTCAAGATCACGCACATGACTTCGAACAAGACATGAACCTGTTTGATTGGATGAGCCAATGGCGTCAAGAAGGCGAAGACGAGCAAGTTGTTCGTGGCTTCCTAGGTCGTATGCTATTTGGTCAAGACGACATTAAGAAATCTGTAAAGGTTATCTCTGGTGGTGAGCAAGGTCGTATGCTTCTTGGTAAGATCATGATGCATAAACCAAACATCCTTCTAATGGATGAGCCAACAAACCACATGGATATGGAATCTATCGAAGCGCTTAACTTGGCTCTTGAGAACTACAAAGGCACATTGTTCTTCGTATCTCACGACCGTGTATTCGTAGACTCGCTTGCAACTCGTATCCTTGAAATCAAAGATGGCAAGATCAACGATTTCCGCGGTACTTACGCTGAGTTCTTGAAAGCACGCGGCTAAGCTTTAAGTTAGCCTTAGTTTTCAACTCTATGCGTTGGAAATTAAGCTATAAATTGAAAATTAAAAACGCCGTCATACTAAAAAGCATGACGGCGTTTTTGTATCTAGCTAAGTTTCTATGTATTTATCCTTGATGGGTCACTAACTATTTACATCAGAACTTTACAATTAGAAGCGGTTAGTGAATCACCAATCAAACCTACGCTTTTTTCCGACTGCTGATTATTCACCTTTCACATCAAAGTCAATCTTGTCTGCACCCGTGAACACTTGGAAGCGTAAACCTTTAGCGCGAGCAATCGTAGTGATGCCGAACTTCTGCGCTAAATCTAAGCCCATTTGTGTAACGCCAGAGCGTGACAGTAGAACAGGGATTCCCATCTGCGCAACCTTAATCACCATCTCAGACGTTAAACGGCCTGTGGTGTAGAAGATCTTATCTTCACCTGTCTCTTTGTTAAGCCACATCTCACCAGCCAATGTATCAACGGCATTGTGTCGGCCAACATCTTCAACAAACGATAGAACCTTGTCGTCTTTGCAAACAGCACAGCCATGAACCGCACCCGCTTTCTTGTAGGTGTCGTTATAATGAGTCAGCGCTTCTAGAGCCGTATAGATTTCAGATTGCTTAATCTTGGTTTGAGGCACTTGGTAATCTTCCAATTGCTTCATCACGTTGCCATACATGGTACCTTGGCCACAGCCAGAGGTAACTGTCTTCTTCTTAAGCGCTTGCTCAAGTTGGCTCGTATCTTCTTTGGTGATAACCGCTGCTGAGCTGGTTTCCCAGTCGATGATGATTGATTCAACGGCTTCTGGATCAGAAAGGAAGCTTTGGTTTTTCAAATAACCCAAGACTAATGCTTCCGGGCGTGAACCCAATGTCATTAGAGTTACGATCTCTTTCCAGTTCAACATAACGGTAAGAGGGCGCTCGCACGCAATTTGTTTCGTTAGCTTTTCGCCATATTCATCAAACACTTCAACTTCGATGGTCTGAAGTGGGTTTTCACTGGTTTTTATTATGTTTGGTTTTACCACAGTCACGTCCTACTTAATGAGATAGCGATTATAAGGGATAAGAAGTTAGGCAAGAGTCATCATACGACTCTTTAGAATACATGCGTTCTCTGTCACTTAGTCAGTCTTAGCTTTAACTCAAGCATTTAGCAATTCTCATTCCAAAATAGCGGCTATTCGAGAAAACATGAAGCATTCGATTAAAATAGCGCAAAATATGAGAGTTCACCGAGACTAACTGTCTCAAACCAACGCGATCGACTAACGTTATAGGGGTAACTTTACGACAAACGCACTAAAGACGGAGCAGGACTTAAAATGTATTGGCGTGTTTATTGCTTTGTAGAGGGTATATGATTATGCGAAGTACAAAATGTCCTACGTACGATCAGAATAAAGAAAATCAATTGGGTGCAGTATGTCTGAGATAAAAGAATTCCAAGAACACTACGAAAAAACAGAATCAGCTTGGCCAATAGGTGTCCAAAGAATAGAGAAAGAGATCAAAACTGGCATTTGGGTAGCAACTCAATGGGAACTCATCGGTTTTGAATTATCACCTGAACATGAAACCCCAGACGTATGTTTGCTTCAGTTGCACAAAGACGAGCGTACAGACTATCGTTTCAACCTAAGCTCTCAGCAACCTAAGCTTTTCTTAGTGATGGATAATGTCGATTCAGGCGTTAAGCCCGTCATTCAGTTACTTACAGCATCACAAACCGTTGCAGGGCAATACATGGACGGTGACAACCAAGTCCTTTCATACGACATTCCGTTACCTGTACAAGCTTGGATGGAAGCGTTCATCGGTCGTCATGGTGAGTTATTAGAAGCAAGACGTAAGAAACGTAAAGGCGCGGGTCGATCAAATGGCAACTAACTTTTTTAGCCGTTGGTCTCAACGAAAGCTTGATGAATCAACCGACCAACCTTTAGAAGCGCAACAAACGCTTGAGGAAACTGAGCTTACTTCCGCAAAGACTTCGTCTGCTGCTTCATCTATAGACGCAGAAACATCGGAGTCATTAGAACGTGGAACTTTGGAAAAAGAGTCTCCAGAACACGCTGTCGATTCTCAAACTATTGACTCTCAGGAGATAGCATCAGAAACGACTGAAGACTTGTCTGTTGCTCAATTATTGGTGTCAGAAGCTTCAGAAAGCGTAAAAAAAGCGGCATTGCGTAAATTATTCCTCTCAGAAGAATTCAACGTTCGTGATGGTTTAGATGATTACGACGACGATTACAGTAATTTGAAGTCTCTTTCTGAAGGGGTTGCGGAAACCTTGCGTGATTGGGTTAAAGACAAAACGGAAGAAGAAACTGCGCCAGAAGAAGAGCAAATCATTGATAATAAAGACGAAGGTGAAGTTTTAGAAAATTCTGAAAGCGATCTTGAGGTATCTGATAATAAACTTGAAACGTCAGAAAGTGCCGAAATAACCGAACAAGAAAAAGAACTGTATAAAAACACAGTATCGGATAATAACGCTACAATGTCAGACGAAGCAGACCTGAAAGAGGTGGGACAAAATATACCACACAAAGAATAGGTACATTTTGACTAAACACTCAATGAACCGCTTGCGACAAAATGTCCCAAGCGGTTTTTTTATACGCACAATAAACGTTATATAGGATTAAATCACTGAAATATAAGGCATATTAAATTGGCATGGCATTTGCAAAATAACGTTCATTATCAACTTTTTTGTAGATAGACGAGTTCACGGTCTGACGAACGACACACTGGCTAAAGGGTTAGTTGTTAACGGATTACTCAGCAAGTTCTCTCTCGCTTACTACAATAAAGGTTGAACAGATTATCCATGTCCAAAGATGGAACTGAGCAATGCTTAAACAATTATTAGAACAAGCAAATTCAAATAACGCTAAAGCAAGACTGTATGCATTTGAAAATACAGTTGAGTTAACAAATCTGATTCCACCTACTGTTAGCTACGAAAGCGGCGGTAATACACTTGTTATTGGTCCAACTGCGATCATTGAAAGTGCTGCGGCTCAATTACCTCAGTTAACAAGCCTAACACTGCTTTCGACAGATGGTGTGAAGGCAACGAATACTGAGTCAGAGCTTTACTACGCAAATGCTGTTCAGGTTTCAGGGTTCCTTGGTACGTTCGAAGTTCTAATCGAAAACAAAGGCCTAACCAATAACCTTGCAAAAGTAGCAATCAATCATGACTGTTTTGATGTGGTTTTGGACTTATGTCTGAATAGCTGCATGACTGAAGAAGTGCCTGTTCCTGGTTATTACCCAGTAGGTCGAGGCTATCCAAAACTGGCTGAAGCGTTAGAAGAAATTCCTACGTTAATGGGCACGTTTGATAAGCCTAAGTTCTTCCGTTTGGACACAGACCTATGTGCACACAGTTCTCGTGGTGTTAAAGGTTGTGAGCGTTGTGTTGATGCTTGTCCTGCTGGTGCACTTTCAAGTGAAGGCTCAGATAAGACGGGTCATAAGATCGAGATTAACCCTTACCTATGTCAAGGCGTGGGTACGTGTGCAACGAGCTGTCCGACAGAAGCTATCTCTTACGCATTACCTAACCCTGACGATACTCAAAAATTCATTGAACGTACGCTAGCTAACTACGAGCAAGCGGGTGGTCTGGATCCAATCGTACTTATCTGTAGCTCACGTCATGAGACTTACAACGTGATGGCTCTTAAAGCGCTACCAGATAACGTGATTCCAATTGTCGTAGAAGAACTGCCATCTATTGGTATCGATACTTGGTTTGCAGCTTTAGTTAATGGCGCAACTCAGGTTCTGTTTGCCGCATCTCGCTTTATGCCAGAAACGATCATTCGTGTTCTGAATAACGAAGTAGGGATTGCTCAAGAACTACTAGATCAAATCGGTATTCCAAAAGAAACCATCGATATTCTGTACTTAGAATCTCTACGTGAATGTCCTCCAACACTTTGTGTGGATTCATTCGACCTTGCACTTGGCGATCTTCAAGGCAACAAGCGCCAACGTCTATTTACAGCACTTGATGCGATGTCTTCAGCTCGTATTCCTGTTGAAAATATTGTTGAGCTTCCGTCAAACGCACCTTACGGCAACGTTTCGTGTGATAGCAAAGATTGTACGTTATGTATGAGCTGTGTGGCTGTGTGTCCGACACGTGCACTTCATACCGACGGGGCTTCCCCATCACTTAAATTTGTAGAACAAGACTGTATTCAATGTGGCTTGTGTGAAAAGGCATGTCCTGAAAATGTTCTGACTCTTACGCCTCGTATGAACTGGGTAAAAGAAGAACGTCAACAAGCGGTTGTGATTCATGAAGAGAAAGCTGCGGAATGTGTACGTTGCCATAAACCATTCGCACCTCAGTCTATGATTGACATGTTACAGAACAAGTTACGCGGTCACTCTCACTTTTCAGATGAAGCAGCGATTAATCGTATTGCTATGTGTGAAGACTGCCGTGTGGTGGATATGTTCGATTCAATGGCTCAAGACCCATTGAAACAATTGAAATACTAGGAGTTAGCCTTGGAAACGAATTTGGATCAGGCACAAGAACAGACACTAAGAACTGAGATCTATTTGGTTCTATCCGCACTGTTTCGCAGCGCACCTTCTGAAGAGGTGATCGACTTTCTAAAAACACTCGATATTGAAGCGTCTGAAAGCGCAATGCAAAAGGCTTGGATTGCCATTCAACAAGCGGCAACAGAATCAAACCGTGAAGCTCTTGAAGACGAATATCAAGATTTGTTCATCGGTATTGGGCGTGGAGAAGTCGTTCCATTTGGTTCTTGGCATCGCACTGGCGCCATGATGGAAAAACCATTGGCAGAGATTCGTCATGACTTAGAGCTTTTAGGCATTGAGCGTGACGATCAAGTGAAAGAGCCGGAAGATCATATCGCAGCACTGTGTGAAGTGATGGCGATGCTAACGGCTGAAGAAGAAGCACTGCAACAGGCGGTATTCAATAAGCACCTTGGCCCTTGGTTTAACTCTTTCACGCGTCAGCTTGAAGGGGCAGAAAGCGCGAACTTCTACAAATCGGCCGCTCAACTGTGTGAAGCATTCTTAACGTTAGAACAAGTGCGTTTTAGCGTGAATACAAAAAGCAGTAAGCACAAATTAAAGATTGATGTGAAAAACGTCACTGATTACGAGTAATCGAGCAGTACGCGATTATATCGATAGAGGGGCATTAAGCCTCCAAAAGATCTACCGTAAGGTAAGGAAGCAATGATGAAAGATAATAAAGATATAAATACAAGCCGTAGGGATCTACTCAAAGGCTTGACGACTGCAGCCGTTGCTGGTGCCGTTGTCGCTGGTACAACTAAAGTGGCAACCGCTTCAGAAACTGTTGAAATTTCGAAAGAAGACGTGAAGAAGACAGGGTATCGTGAGACGCAACACATTCGCGATTACTACGACACACTTTAGGAGATAACGGATGAAACTTGTCAAACGCTCCGATAGTGTGAGCAAAGAAACCAATCAGCTAGGTGTGTCTCGACGTGCCTTCATGAAAAACACTTCATTAGCTGCTGGTGGCGCAGTGGTAGGCGCAAGTCTATTTGCACCAGGTATGATGAAGAAAGCACAGGCTAAATCAGTCGATCCAGAAGCGAAAACAGAAGTGAAACGTACTATCTGTTCTCACTGTTCTGTGGGTTGTGGTATCTACGCTGAAGTTCAAAATGGCGTATGGACAGGTCAAGAGCCTGCATTCGATCACCCATTCAACGCTGGTGGACACTGTGCGAAAGGTGCAGCACTTCGTGAGCACGGCCACGGTGAACGTCGTCTTAAGTACCCAATGAAATTGGAAGGCGGTAAGTGGAAGAAGCTTTCTTGGGAACAAGCGATTGAAGAGATCGGTAACAAAGCGCTAGAACTTCGTAAAGAGTCTGGCCCTGATTCAGTTTACTTCCTAGGTAGTGCGAAACACAGTAACGAGCAAGCTTATGCATTCCGTAAGATGGCTTCGCTTTGGGGCACCAACAACGTTGACCACCAAGCACGTATTTGTCACTCAACCACAGTAGCCGGTGTTGCGAACACTTGGGGTTACGGTGCAATGACAAACTCGTTCAATGACATGCACAACTGTAAATCGATGCTGTTCATTGGTTCGAACCCAGCAGAAGCTCACCCGGTTGCGATGCAGCACATCTTAATCGCGAAAGAGAAGAACAACTGTAAGATCGTTGTTGCGGATCCTCGTCGTACGCGTACTGCTGCGAAATCTGATCACTATGTTTCTCTTCGCCCAGGTTCAGACGTTGCGTTTATCTGGGGTGTGTTATGGCATGTCTTTGCTAACCAATGGGAAGACCAAGAGTTCATCCGCCAACGTGTATTCGGCATGGACGAGATCCGTGAAGAAGTCGCGAAGTGGAGCCCAGCTGAAGTTGAGCGCGTTACTGGCGTAAGTGAACAAGACGTTTACCACACAGCAAAACTGCTTTCTGAAAACCGTCCGGGTTGTATCGTTTGGTGTATGGGTGGTACTCAACACACGACGGGTAACAACAACACACGTGCTTACTGTGTACTTGAGCTTGCGCTAGGTAACATCGGCAAGTCAGGTGGCGGTGCAAACATTTTCCGTGGTCACGATAACGTACAAGGCGCAACCGACCTTGGCGTACTGTCAGACACACTTCCAGGCTACTACGGCTTGTCTGAAGGTTCTTGGCGTCACTGGTCAAAAGTTTGGGATATCGACTTTGACTGGGTGAAAGGCCGTTTCGACGACAACGCATACGGCGGTCAAAAACCAATGAACAGTGCAGGTATTCCTGTATCTCGTTGGGTTGATGGCGTACTTGAAGACAAAGACAAGATTCGCCAACGCGAAAACATCCGTGCCATGTTCTACTGGGGTCACGCAGTGAACTCTCAGACTCGTGGTCCAGAGATGAAGAAGGCGATGCAGAAGCTGGATATGATGGTTATCGTTGACCCATACCCAACAGTCGCGGCAGTAATGAACGATCGCACCGACGGCGTTTACTTGCTTCCAGCAACCACTCAATTTGAAACCTACGGCAGTGTAACGGCGTCAAACCGTTCTCTACAGTGGCGTGATAAGGTTGTTGATCCTCTGTTCGAATCTAAGCCTGACCACGAAATCATGTACCTTCTTTCTAAGAAGCTTGGTTTCTCTGATCAACTGTTCAAAAACATCCGTGTTGAGAACAATCAACCATTGATTGAAGACATCACTCGTGAATTCAACAAAGGTATGTGGACGATCGGCTATACAGGTCAAAGCCCAGAGCGTTTGAAAGAACACCAACAAAACTGGCACACGTTCCACAAAACCACGCTTGCTGCAGAAGGCGGCCCAGCGAATGGCGAGACTTACGGTCTGCCTTGGCCATGTTGGGGCAACCCAGAAATGAAACACCCAGGTACGCATATCCTTTACGATACGTCTAAACCAGTTGCTGAGGGCGGCGGTAACTTCCGTACTCGTTTCGGTGTCGAATTTGAAGGTCAAAGCCTATTGGCTGAAGACAGCTACTCAAAAGGCAGCGAAATCAAAGATGGTTACCCAGAGTTCAGTGACAAACTGCTGAAACAACTGGGGTGGTGGGACGACCTAACAGCAGAAGAAAAAGCCTCTGCTGAAGGTAAAAACTGGAAGACTGACGTTTCTGGTGGCATCCAACGTGTGGCTATCAAGCATGGTTGTATCCCGTTTGGTAATGCGAAAGCGCGTGCGATTGTTTGGACATTCCCAGACCGCGTACCTCTACACCGTGAGCCACTTTACACGCCACGTCGTGATCTTGTTGCTGATTACCCAACATGGGATGACAAAGAGGCGATCTTCCGTGTACCTACGCTTTACAAGTCGATTCAAGAGCAAGACAAATCTGGTGAATACCCGATTATCCTGACTTCTGGTCGTCTGGTTGAGTACGAAGGTGGTGGTGAAGAGACACGTTCTAACCCTTGGCTAGCAGAACTTCAACAAGAGATGTTCGTTGAAGTGAACCCGAAAGACGCGAACGACATCGGCTTTAAAGACGGTGATGATGTTTGGGTTGAGGGTGCTGAGAAGGGCCGAATTAAGGTGAAAGCGATGGTTACACGTCGTGTGAAACCGGGGCTGGCATTCATCCCATTCCACTTCGGTGGTAAGTTCCAAGGCGAAGATTTGCGTTCTAAATACCCAGAAGGCACTGATCCTTACGTTATTGGTGAAGCTGCTAACACAGCAACCACATACGGTTACGACCCTGTCACGTTGATGCAGGAAACGAAAGTAACCCTTTGTAATATTCGTAAAGCGTAAGGAGTCTTAAAATGGCTAGAATGAAATTTCTTTGTGACACCAAGCGTTGTATCGAATGTAACGGTTGTGTCACTGCATGTAAGAATGAAAATGATGATGCTCTGGAATGGGGTATTCAACGTCGTCGCGTTGTGACATTGAACGATGGCGAACCGGGTGAAAACTCTATCTCAGTAGCGTGTATGCACTGTACTGATGCGCCTTGTATGGCAGTTTGTCCTGCAGACTGTTTTGAACATACAGAAGACGGCATCGTACTTCACAATAAAGATCTTTGTATCGGTTGTGGTTACTGCTTGTTTGCTTGTCCGTTTGGCGCACCTCAATTCCCTAAACAGGAAGCGTTTGGTGAGCGCGGTAAGATGGACAAGTGTACCTTCTGTGCTGGCGGCCCAGAAACAGAGCCAGGTTCTGTTGAAGAGCGTCAAAAATACGGTGCGAACCGTATTGCTGAAGGCAAACTGCCAATGTGTGCTTCGCTTTGTTCAACTAAGGCACTGCTAGCGGGTGACGCAGAGAAAGTTTCTGATGTTTTCCGTCAGCGTGTTGTTGAACGTGGTGCGAAAGGTGCAGGTTGGACAGACGGCAACGACCTTTCTTACGATGCGACTAAGAGCTAAGTAGGAGAGACATATGCTTACAATGTTTAAGCGTCTCTTCCTTGTAGTGCTGCCAATGTTGGCAGCACTAACAATGCTTTCTCCTATGAGTCATGCATCTGAGACGAACTCATCACAAACTCAATCGAGCTCTGCTCAACGAGAAATCACACAACTTGCTGGCGCCGATTTTTGGCGACAAGTGAGAAACGGTGAGGAAGGTTACACCACATCTCAATCAGCTGAGCATGGTGTGTTGATCAGTACTCCAGGTCAAACGTGGTACATATTGAAAGAGAAGTGGATGTCACCAGCCGGTGCCGTCGCTATCTTTGGCAGTATTGCTTTCGTGACTTTGATGTACGTTGTGATTGGCCCGCTAATGCTAAGCGCGCCAAGAACAGGCCGTAAGATCAAACGTTGGTCTCGACTAGACCGTGCCTTGCACTGGAGTATGGCGTTTACCTTCTTAACACTGGCGTTCAGTGGTTTGATGTTGGTTTACGGTAAGCACTTCTTGAAGCCGTACATTCCAACAGACCTTTGGGGCTTCATCGTTCTATTGGCGAAGCAATACCACAACTACATCGGCCCGATTTTCTATGTGCTGTTGATGGCTGTTCTCATCAAGTGGTGGCGCAAGTCTATTTTCAAGATGGTCGATGTACAGTGGTTCATGAAACTGGGTGGTATGGTCGGGAAACATAAAGGTTCTCATCCATCTGCAGAGTTTTCGAACGCGGGTGAAAAAGCACTGTTCTGGCTATTGATTGTTATGGGTAGTGTGGCTGCGATCAGTGGCTTGGTTTTAGACTTCCCAATCTTCGGTCAAACCCGTCGAGATATGGAGCTCTCAAACCTAGTCCACATGTTGGCTGCTTTGATCCTTATCTGTGGTTTCGTGTTCCACATCTACATCGGCTTGTTCGGTATGGAAGGGGCACTAGAAGGCATGGTAACAGGCGAAGTTGATGAGACTTGGGCTAAAGAGCACCATGATCTTTGGTACAAAGAAGTGATGGAACAAGAGAAAAACGGCGTTGAACAAAGCGCTAACGCAGCAACAGAGAAAACGGAAGGGGTGAATAAGAATGAACAAACCTCATAAAGGTATTTGGGTCGCTTACATACTAAGCTGCTTTACGCCATTTACTTGTCTTCTCTCTGGTGTGGTTGCCATCATCTACGCGGGCTATCGTTTAGATAAAGGTGAAGACGGCGAAGTAGTGGATACCCATTACTACGGCTTGATTCGCTCGTTCTTCTTGAACTTGACGTTCTTTGTTGTACTTATCGTGACAGTAGCGACCTCTAATGGCGTGTTGATCGGTGTTAACGATTACTGGTATCAAAACCACATTATCGATGACATCGCTTACTACATCCCGTATGTCGGCATGTTGTTTGGTGGTGTTGCGATTGTGGTTTGGTTTATTCGTATGTATCAAGGTATGCAGCGTTTAAGTCAAAACCTACCGCAAAACCCGACAACAGGTCCAAACTTGTAGTCGAGCATAGACTTACTAGATAGCGAATTATCTAGCACAATAGTCCTTTTGAAAGCCCAATGATTTCGGTCATTGGGCTTTTTGTTTCTAATCAGCAACAAAACTGAATGAAGCATGGTATTGACCGCTTCAATATGGTGCAACTCCCTTAATTGGTGCAATTCTTGTTTCAATTTTTACGCTTATTAAGAACCAAGAAAGTGCACTAATAAATTTATGCGCTATTAATCAATAATTTAAAAGTAAAACCTGTTGCACGAAAATTACCCTTCACACTTGGAACGCATCTTGCGTTCACTGTTGAGTCTTTAATTAATTACAACATTGAATCGCACGATATCAGTGCAAATCAGATAAAGCGAAGGAGAATGCTTTAATGAGTGAAACGGTGACTCAAGTTCATAGTGCAGTACAAACCCTTACCCAAAGTTCAGATACTTTATTCCTATTACTCGGTGCCATCATGGTTTTCTTGATGCACGCTGGCTTTGCTTTTCTAGAAGTCGGTACCGTTCGAAAGAAGAACCAAGTCAACGCGCTCGTTAAGATCCTGTCGGATTTTGGTGTCTCCGCCATTGCTTACTTCTTTATCGGTTACTGGGTTGCTTACGGTGCACACTTTTTTGCAGACGCAGAAACACTTTCGCAAGGCAACGGATATGAACTGGTTAAGTTCTTCTTCCTAATGACATTCGCTGCGGCAATCCCAGCGATCGTTTCAGGTGGTATCGCAGAGCGTGCACGTTTCTACCCAATTTTGATTGCGACACTGTTTACGGTTGGTTTCATCTATCCATTTTTTGAAGGCATCATTTGGAACGGCAACTTTGGATTCCAAGATTGGCTAGAAGGCCAGTTTGGTTATGGGTTCCATGACTTCGCAGGCTCTGTAGTGGTTCACGGCGTAGGTGGTTGGATTGCTTTGGTTGCGGTTTACTTCTTAGGGATGCGTAAAGGTCGAATCCGTGCAGGCAAACACACCAACTTCGCGCCATCGAATATCCCATTCTTAGCACTAGGCTCTTGGATCTTATGTGTCGGTTGGTTTGGCTTTAACGTGATGTCAGCTCAAGCAATCAACGGCATCAGCGGCCTAGTGGCGATGAACTCACTAATGGCCATGGTTGGCGGTATTCTTGCGGCTCTAATTGCAGGTAAAAATGACCCGGGTTTCATCCACAATGGTCCTTTGGCTGGTCTCGTCGCTATTTGTGCAGGTTCAGACTTAATGCACCCATTAGGCGCTTTGGTAACGGGCGGCGTGGCAGGCGCATTGTTTGTTTACCTGTTCACTTACATGCAAAACAAAACACAGATTGATGATGTATTGGGTGTGTGGCCTCTACACGGCGTATGTGGCGCTTGGGGTGGCATTGCAGCAGGTATCTTCGGCTCACAAACATTCTGGGGCTTAGGCGGGGTGAGTTTTGCTTCTCAAGTGGTTGGCACACTAGCGGGCATTGCTGTGGCTTTGATTGGCGCAATGATTGTTTATGGTGTGTTGAGCAAACTAACAGGCCTACGTTTAAGTGAAGAAGACGAATTCAACGGCGCGGATCTTTCAATCCATAAGATCTCGTCTATCAACGAAGACTAACGTCGCTCACTTTAATGGGTTTAAGCTCATCAAGTAGGCATCAGTTAAACAGAACTAAGCGGCTTCGGTCGCTTTTTTTGGTTCTGTGAAAAGCTAAACCAAGAGTTTGAGTAACAATGGCAGTATCCATCAAGCGAGTCATGTCACAAATAACCAATGAATTCAGTTGCCTAAGACTATGGTCTAATCCCCAAAACTATTGTTGGAATTTGAACAGTGCTAAGCTGTTACAAAGTGACATATCTAAAAGGACGTTATATGCATTTCCCATATCGAAATATCGTAATTCTTACTGGCGCTGGCATCTCTGCAGAGTCGGGGATACAAACATTCCGAGCACAAGACGGGCTATGGGAAAACCACAAAATCGAAGATGTAGCGACGCCTGAAGGGTTCGCAAAAGATCCTGACTTGGTACAAGCCTTCTATAACAAGCGTCGTCACGGCCTGCAAAGTGAGAGCATTCAGCCCAATTCAGCCCACAAGGCGCTAGGAGAGCTCGAAGACAAGCTTGATGGCAAAGTTACCATCATTACTCAAAACATCGACAATTTGCACGAGAGAGGCGGTAGCAACAACATTATTCACATGCATGGTGAACTTTTAAAAGCGCGTTGCAGTGAATCCAATCAAGTTGTAGAGCACAAAGGCGATATTGAAACGGGTGAACTTTGTCATTGCTGCCAAATCCCTGCACAAATGCGTCCACATATTGTTTGGTTTGGCGAAATGCCACTAAGAATGGGCGACATTTATTCCGCACTGGAAGAAGCGGATCTGTTTATCTCTATCGGAACTTCAGGTGTTGTTTATCCAGCGGCAGGCTTTGTTCACGATGCGAAAATGCATGGTGCACATACTATCGAGATAAACCTCGAACCAAGTGCGGTTGAAAGTGAATTTGAAGAGAAGCGCTACGGCAAGGCGAGTATCGAGGTGCCTAAACTGGTTGGCGAGTTATTATGTACAGAGAAAGGTTCTTTAACGGCCTAAGCCTTGTCTTTAATAACACACATCAGTTTCTGAATCTGAAAAAATAAAGCGGCTTACGCCGCTTTATTTACTTAACTTCTTAACTAACAATAACTTAGTTGTTTACTTTAAGTTTTTGGAAGTACTCGTCATAAATAACGCTCGCTTCACCAACTTCATCTTGCCACACACCGTTATCCATCACTGATTGTGGTGGGAAAACGTTCTTGTCTTCAGCAAATTCTTTAGGAAGAAGAGGGTAAGCGGTTTTAACTGGTGTCGGGTAACCGATCTCTAGAGCAATTTTCGCAGCGTTCTCTGGGCGAAGAAGGAAGTCGATCATCTTATGAGCCGCTTCAGTGTTCTTAGCGCCTGCTGGAATTGCTAGGCTGTCCATCCAGAAGATAGCGCCTTTTTCTGGCCAGATAATGTCAATCGTTGCGCCTTCTTGGCGTGCCATGTAAGCAGAACCATTCCAAAGCATACCAAGAGACACTTCACCTGCTAGGTAAGGGTTCGCTGGGAAATCTGAGTTAAATACCAATACGTTTGGCATTAGCTTACGAAGTTCTTCGTAGGCTTCTTTGATTTCTTCAGGGTTAGTCGTGTTTGGAGAGTAGCCCAGTTTAGATAGAGCGATATGGAAAACCTCACGAGAGTCATCCATCATCATCAGTTGACCTTCCCACTGCGTATCCCACAGATCGCCCCAGTTTTTAACTGAAGACTTGTCTAGCATGTCTGAGTTGATACCAATACCCGTCGCACCCCAGATGTATGGGATTGAGTAGTTGTTATTTGGGTCAAATGGCTTATCTAAGTAATTTGGATCCAAATCTGCAAAGTGGCTTAGCTTGGTTTTATCAAGCTCTTGAAGCATGCCTTCTTTACGCATCTTAGAAACGAAGTAAGTAGAAGGAACCACTAAGTCGTAACCCGTACCTTGAGTTTTTAACTTAGCGTACATGCTTTCGTTAGACTCATAAGTTGAGTAGTAGACTTTAATGCCCGTCTCTTCTGTGAAGTCTTCTAGTACTTCATTTGGAATATATTCAGACCAGTTGTAAAAATACAGTTCTTGGTCAGCTGCGAAAGAGGGTGTAGAAAGTAAAGTAGCAGCACACAATGCGCCGGTATACAGTGTTTTTTTCATTACTGTTCCGTTCATTTGTTTGATTTGGAGCTGGGTAGTGAACCCAAGGTAAAGGATTTCGAAAAATCGCGCTATATTATAGCAGCGATATAATAAAATAGGCAGCCTAAGCTGCCTATTCATTGATATTCTTATTTTTAACTTATTGATTATCTACGTTGACCTGTTAAGTAAACTGGTTACTTAGCCACAGTTAGATAATAAGCTAAATTACTGACCTGCTTTAAGTTTCATGAAGTAATCTTCGTACTTCACTGTCTTATCGCCAACCGCAGCTTGCCATTCAACACGATCAAGGTCTTCTTGCGATGGGAATAGCGCAGGGCTATCTTTGAACTTCTCGTTAGACGCTTTAACGGCCGTTAGGTAGCCTGTGTCACGAGAAATTTGCTCAGCAATTTCAGGGCGAAGTAGGAAATCAATCATCTTATGAGCTGCTTCTACGTTTACCGCACCAGAGCTAATCGCAAAGTTATCAACCCAACCGATACCGCCTTCTTTAGGGAAAACCAGTTTGATTGGTAGACCTTCGTTTTGCGCTGCAGCAGCAGAACCGTTCCACAGCATACCAAGACCCACTTCACCAGACATGTAAGGCGCGCCTGGGTTGTCTGAGTTAAATACTAGAACGTTTGGCATAAGCTTTTGTAGCTCAGCGTACGCTTCGTCGATCTCTTTTTCGTTGGTTGTGTTACCAGAGTAACCTAACTTACGCAGTGCGATGTGGAACACTTCACGAGTGTCGTCCATCATCATCAGTTGACCTTCAAGCTCTGGCTTCCATAGATCAGCCCAGCTTTGGAAATCTTCTGGATCGTACATGTCAGTGTTAACAGCAAGACCTGTGATCGCAACTACGTGTGGAATAGAGTAGTCGTTGCTTGGGTCGTACGGCTTATCTAGATAGTTAGTATCTAGATTCTTGAAGTTGTTCAGCTTAGTTTTGTCGATCTTTTGTAGCATACCTTCGTCACGCATCTTAGATACGAAGTAAGTCGACGGCACAACTAGGTCATAGCCTTTGTTGTGTGTTTTTAGCTTTGCGTACAGGGTTTCGTTCGACTCGTAAGTCGAGTAGATCACCTTGATACCAGTTTCATCAGTGAACTGTTCTAGAATCTCACTGTTGATGTAAGGTCCCCAATTCATGAATACCAATTCTTTGTTATCTTTTGCAAATGATGGTGCAGATAACATTGAAAGCGCACATGCACTACCAGCTAATAGAGTAGCCCATTTTTTCATTGACGTTAGCTCCAAACTAAACGTTGCCCGAAGGCAGTAGATAGAAAAACAGAATGGCAATTTACCATTCTGTTTATGATTAACACTTTTTTTGAACTTGAAGTCTCTTAACTTCTTAATCAAGCCAGTCTCTATATAGAGTAGGAGACTTACTTGATTTTTTCTCTCGCTAATGACTGAGAAATGATCACCAGTATTAACGACACCACTAACATCACTGTTGCTAGGGCGTTTACCTCAGGAGAGATACCCACTTTAACCATTGAGTAAATCTTCAGTGGTAAGATTTCATACGTTGGGCCGGTTACGAAAGAGCTAATGATTACATCGTCCAAAGACAGAGTGAAGCTCAATAACCAACCCGCAGCAACCGCTGGCTTAGCAAGAGGCAGAATGATCTGTTTTAGAATCGTCCATTCACTTGCACCTAAGTCTTTTGCTGCTTCTAGCATCTTCACATCAAAGCCATTCAAGCGACTGTATACCGTTACTACAACAAACGGTAGACAGAAGGTAATGTGAGCAGCAAGTAGGGTAAAGAACCCAAGTTGAACACCCATTACCAAGAATAGCGCAAGAAGCGAAATCGCCATTACGATATCTGGAGACATCATTACGATGAACAGCATGCCATTTACGATGCCTTTACCTTTAAATTGGTAACGGAATAGGGCTACTGCTGTAAGGCTCCCGACAATCGTTGCGGCTGTTGCTGAGAACACCGCTACGTTGATCGAGTGCCACGCAGCCTGCATTAGGCTGTCGTTGTTAATAAGCGCGTCATACCATTTAGTGGTGAAGCCACCCCATTTCATACCAAACTTATTGGCATTAAACGAGTTAGCGATCAATACGATAATAGGTAGGTATAGAAAGGCGTATACCAGCGCCATAAAGCTGAACTTAACTGTGCGCCCCATTAGTCTAGCTCCACTTTCTTGTTCAATAGCTTACCTGCTCGGTAGTAGGCATACAGCATCACAGCCATTGCCATGGTCAGTGCGATACTCGTCGCTGCGCCAAACGGCCAGTCTCGAGCGTTGAGCACTTGGCTCTTAATCACGTTACCAATCAATAGGTTCTTAGCTCCGCCTAATAGGTCAGAGATGTAGAACATACCTAACGCTGGCAGTAGCACTAACAAACAGCCGCCAATAATGCCCGGCATTGTTAGTGGTAGTACCACTTTCAATAGCGTTTGCAGTTTGTTCGCACCTAAATCTTTAGCCGCTTCTAAATACGTATCGTCCAGTTTTTCAATCGCTGAATACAGCGGCAGAATCATAAACGGAAGTAGGATGTACACTAAACCGATCATTACTGCGGTTTCTGAGTACATGATACGTAGCGGTTTATCAATGATATCTAACGCTAACAAGCTTTTGTTCAAGACACCTTGCGTACCCAGTACAATTTTTAATCCGTATGTACGAATCAAAGAGTTCGTCCAGAATGGTACTATCACTAGGAACAACATGATTGGACGCCACTTCGCCGGCATTTTTGCCACGATGTAAGCGAATGGGTAACCAATAATCAAACAAAGTAGGGTTGCGACAATTGCCATATAGAAAGAGTGCATCAACACTTTAAAATACAGCGGGTCAGCCAAACGCACGTAGTTATCGAGAGTGAAGGTCATCTCGATCAAGTTCGCTTCATCACGAGTTAAGAAGCTAGTACCAATGATCATGATGTTTGGAATCATCACGAACAACACTAACCAACCTGTGATTAAAGCAACAATTGCGTTTTGTAAATTAAACTTCTTGCTCATCTTCTAATACCACTTCCCAGCTCTCAACCCAAGTTACTGCAACTTTTTGGCCCAGTGAGTGATCAACATCAGGGTCATCTTCGTTGAAGAATTCGCTAACCATGACACGCATACCAGATTCAAGTTCTACGACTGAATCTAATGTCATGCCTTTATAGGTTCGCTCGACAATGTGGCCAACAATACCGCGTTGCTCTGACTCTTTAATTTCTTCGATTCGAAGATCTTCAGGTCGAAGCAATACTTGCAGTTTTTGACCCGGTGTTACGTCTTTATCGTGATAGATAATGGACTCTTCACCTTCGATTGTCGCAACAATGCGTTTTTCATCTTGACGAGATTTCGCTGTCGCTTCGAATACGTTAATTTCACCAATGAAACGCGCTACAAATAGGTTCTTAGGCTCTTCGTAGATCTCTCTTGGTGTTCCGTCTTGTTCAATCACGCCATCACGCATAACAATAATACGGTCAGACATAGACAGCGCCTCTTCTTGGTCATGCGTTACAAAAATGAACGTGATACCAAGTTGGCGTTGTAATTGTTTCAGCTCGATTTGCATCTGTTTACGTAGTTTGTAATCCAGAGCAGATAGAGATTCATCCAACAAAAGAACTTTAGGCTTATTAACGACAGCACGAGCGATTGCGATACGTTGCTGTTGACCACCAGATAGCTGGTGTGGCTTTCGTTGTGCCATTTGTTCTAGGCGCACCATTTTCAAAGCATCCATTACACGAGGTTCAATCTCGCTGTTTGGAACTTTCTGCATGCGTAAGCCAAATGCCACATTGTCGAAAACGGTCATATGCGGGAATAGGGCATAGCTTTGGAATACAGTGTTTACATGCCTTTGTTCAGCAGGAACTTGGGTTACGTTTTGTTCAGCTAATAGTATTTGACCACTATCTGCCGTTTCAAAACCCGCAATCATTCTTAGCACGGTTGTTTTACCACAACCTGATGGGCCTAAAATCGTGAGAAACTCACCATGATTTACGTTTAAATCCAGATTGCCGATGACTTCCTTACCATCGAAACTTTTACTGATGCCAGTTAGCTGTACTACTGGCTTTCCTACTGATTTTTTAGCGTTCAACGTCTGTTTTTCTCCACCTTGGTTCTATTTGAGACCTGTTGCTATACACCTTTAAGGCGCGCATCATAATCACCAAAAACGTGAATTCAAAGCATTTTTTACCTTTCGAAGATAAAAAATTTCGCAGGTAAAAGTAAACATCCTTTACCATACTGTTATTTACTGGGTCTACACCCTAACAAGTGTCTAATTATTAACCATTAAGACGCAAAAGCAAGCCTTGTTACAGATTCATATTTTAGTTTGTATCCGACATATGAGTATAATGAAGGTAATTTTTTATCAATAAGTTAGGTGGCTTCGCTTAATCGGCACACCTAGGTATCAATATGAACAACGACATCGAAAAAGATTTTAATTTGGGCGGTAGTATCAACCGTGCACTTTCTGGCGATTATGAGCTCAAAGCAACGGCTGTATTCCAAGAAGCTTGGAAACATACGATAAGTCACTTTCTTTCGTTTTCCCCAGCGATTATTGCTTTGATGTTTGTGCAGCTCGCTATCTTTTATATCGCACTAAAACTACAGCTTGGTGATCCCGCGGTTATCTTAGATGCAGTTATCGACCCAGAGTCGTTTACGCCACAAATCGTTGAATCGATTTTTATCGCGAACTTTAGCTATGAAGTGATCAGTGCGCCTATCTATGCGGGTATCTGTTTAATGGCAATGAGTCACGCCGCTGGCCTACAAACCAAAGTACGCCACATCGGTAAAGGTTTGCAGTTTACGGTTCCGGTTATTCTAGTGACTTTGTTTAGCCTAATGCTTCAAGGCATCGCAGGTATGATTCTGCCGTTCTTGTCTATCTACTTCTCACTGGCGTTCAGCCATTCGATTCTGCTGATTTGTGATAAGAAAGTGCCGCCAATGCAATCGCTGCTGCTTTCTCTGCGTGCTGTCAACAAAAAAATCTTCACCGTTGCTTCTATCTACCTATTAGTAATGCTGATGTTCATCGTCGCGGCAATGATGTACGGCATTGGCTTAATCTTCGTTTTACCTTTCTTCTTCCACGTGAAAGGGATTCTTTACCGCGAGATGTTTGGCATTAAACTCAAACTGATCGCGTCAGACAGACCAAAGAGCGACGACGACCACAACGGTAGCAACAATAAAGACCCACAGGTATTCGATGCATAACAACTCTAAATTAAGCGCAAGTAAATCACTTGCGCTAAAAGTGACAGCATTAGCCTTAGTTGGCTCGATCTCGTTAGTTGGCCCAATGCTTTACCAACAAGAAGAAGAGCGCAGGCGAGCGGGGCAAAAGGCTTCAGACTCAGAGCAAAACTTTGGTGACTTGACCGTCTCTTCTGATAAGCCAGATTTCGCAGCGATTGAAGATGTAAATAAAAAGAAAGACACCTTCTTTTCTTATCTTCGCCCAAGTATCAACATCGAAAACAAGCGAATCACCAAAGAACGTGCGTTTCTAACCAAGCTTTCAGAGACGGGGTTGAACAATGTTGACTCTGAAGACGCGTCATACGCAAAGAGACTAGGGAAGCTGTATAGCCTGCCTGTACCTTCATCGGGCTTAGATGACGCTTGGCTGAAAGAAATGTTGAATCGTGTAAACGTGCTACCTGAAGCGCTTGTGTTAACTCAGGCGGCCAATGAATCAGCTTGGGGTACATCTCGTTTCGCCACTAAAGCAAATAACTATTTTGGACACTGGTGTTACACCAAAGGTTGTGGCCTTGTTCCGCTACAACGTAACGAAGGTAGCTCGCATGAAGTCGCAACATTCTCTTCAAGCCAAGAATCCGTACATCGGTATTTCATGAACCTTAATCGTAATCGTGCTTACGCCGATCTAAGAGTGATTCGTGCAAAACTTGATGCGCAAGGTGATGATCTTTTAACAACCGCAACGGCGACAGAGCTCACCAATGGCTTGTTAAAATATTCTGAGCGAGGTTCCGACTATGTGACTGATTTACAAGCTATGATCCGTCACAACGAGGTATACTGGAAAAAGTAACTCATTTTGATACCAACTTGGTTGCCTTCGATAGTCGGCTTATACCAGTAATATCACAAAAAGAGCAGCTCATTGGCTGCTCTTTCTATTTATAAACGCTCAACTTCGACAAGATTATAATAATGAAAAAGACAGCACTCGCTTTATTAGCCTCATTAAGCCTTGGGGTTTCTCTTCCTGCTTCAGCGCAAGAATACATGTTCACGTATTCTAAGCTTTATACTCAGCTGAAAAACAACACCAAAGAAGGGCATGATGATGTCAAAGTTGCGGTCTTCTTTGTTGATCAACAAGCTCAGCAAACCTGTCACATCAGCAAAGCTTGGATGGAAAAAGAAGAGCACTACGAAGAGCTAAAAGTCTCTCCGGCCAATGAACTGCTTCTACCGGTAGATCAAAACCTACGCTCAGCAAACCCTCTTATCTTTGTACAAACTCAAGAACAGGAATGTGCGTATTCTTTTGTGGTGATGACTCAAGAGCCTTTAGCTGGCACAGTAGAAGTTGCACAGATAGAAAACCTATTGCCACAGATGCAGGCGATGCTTGAAGACGTCAGCGGTATGTTCTCTGGTTGGTTCACGCCAGATATCCAAGGGTTCACGCTAGAGTTCGCTAATAAGCTGGAAGGCAACATCGAGCTTTCAAATGGCAAGCAACTACCAATCAAAGAAGGGCGAGCGAAATTCACCTTAGAAGAACTGAATGGAAGTGACAGCATCACGTTGCCAGAACCAACAGTTCGCGTATTGCCGTACATTCCCGCGCAATAATTTTTAACGGAATCATTGTTAGTGAAGTAAAAGCTTAGCGGAATCATTCCCCTAAGCTTTTACGACATATCTTAAAGCAGCCTCATCGAATTAGATCAGGCTGCTTTTCTTTATCTATGATACCAACCGAGAGCTTGTGAAGCCGCGTTTCTCTGCCGTTTAGGCGCTTATCGAACAATAAAAGCAGAATCTTTCTATTACTCAGCTTGTTTATCCGGCCGCTACTATTTCAACATCAAATAAAAATCCGTATAATCCACGCCCTAAAACAGTCCCACTAGCAATCTACAGTCGGTAATACGACGATGTGAGAGTCGCAATGAACCAAAACGATAATAGAAAAGAAACACTTGAATTCAACAAACTTCAGAAACGTCTGAGAAGAAATGTTGGAAATGCCATCATCGACTACAACATGATCGAAGAGAATGACGTAGTAATGGCATGTATTAGTGGCGGTAAAGATTCATTTGCGATGCTAGATATTTTGCTACGTTTACGTGAAGCAGCACCGATCAAATTTGATGTTGTGGCAGTAAACCTAGATCAAAAACAACCTGGGTTCCCTGAACACATTCTTCCTGAGTACTTTGAAACGCTGAACATTCCTTACTACATCGTAGATAAAGACACGTATTCAGTGGTTAAAGAGAAAGTGCCAGAAGGTAAAACAACGTGTGGCCTATGTTCTCGTCTTCGTCGTGGTACTTTGTACTCATTCGCAGAGAAGATTGGTGCAACTAAGATCGCTCTGGGTCACCACCTAGACGACATCGTTGAGACCATGTTCCTAAACATGTTCCACGGTGCGCGCTTAAAGGCTATGCCACCAAAGCTTCGTTCAGATGATGGTCGTAACGTTGTTATTCGTCCACTGACTTACTGTCGTGAAACGGACCTAATCAAATACGCAGAACATAAAGAGTTCCCAATCATTCCTTGTAACCTATGTGGCTCTCAAGAGAATCTACAGCGTCAGAACATTAAAGCGATGCTAATTGATTGGGATAAGAAAACGCCAGGTCGTGTTGAGAAGATCTTCAAGTCAATTCAGAACGTAAGTCCAAGCCAACTGGCTGACCGCGAGCTGTTTGACTTCGTGAACCTTCCACTAGACCGTAGTGAAGACCGCAAAGCGTACGAATTCGAAGAAGCTGAAATTTCATCTTCTAACATCGATGAGTCAATGTTCATCGACGTAACGAACGTATAATAAGAATAATCGTTGTAGAGCAATAGATGCGCCTACAACAGACAAACAAAAACGCCTCAAGCAATGCTTGAGGCGTTTTTTATAAGTTAAACTATCCCTGACCTAACCTTTCGAAAGGTTAGGGTCTAGTGGGCTGACGTAACCAGACGGTTTAAGAGCCAACACATCACAGTTAATCTTATCGATAACATGTTCCGCGGTATTACCAATAAACACGGCAGACAAGCCAGTACGACCCGTTGTACCCAGAATCACCATCGCAGCGTTATTTTCAGAAGCGACGCGAGGAATAACATCTTCTGGCAAGCCTTGTTCAACCACAGTTTGTTCTTCACACATACCGTGCTTCTGGCGCAATGCTTTCATTGCCGTTAAGTGATGGCCACGAACCGCATCGGTATAAGACGTTGGATCAAACTCTGGCAGTTCAATGGTAATATTCGCAGGTGTCACTGGGTAGGCATTCACCAAGAACGGTTCCGCATCCAAACGACCGGTGATCTCTAGCAATCTGTCGACCATCGTATCGTTAAGCTCTAAATGAGCTTCTGTTTCAGAACCTACATGAACTGAAGCAAAAATCTTCGCGTGATCTGGCCAGAAATCGTTTTTAACCAATAGCACTGGGCTAGGGCACTTTCTCAACAGATGCCAATCGGTTGGAGTAAAGATGACAGATTCCAAGGTATCGTGCTTACGCGTGCCTTTGATTAAGATGTCGTGCTCACCACTGTAAACCTCGGCAATGATCGCTTCGTATGGGCGGTTGTGCCAAACCACTTGTACATTAAATTCAATAGAATCATCTAGGTAAGGTTCTGCGACTTTATTCATCCAAATTTCGCGTTGATGAATTACGCCTTTGCGCATTGCGTCTCTTTCATCGATAGAGAGCATAGATGTCATTTCATACGAGAAGTCGTATATCGACAAAAAGAAAGTGATGTGGCTTGTTGAGGTGCTTTTCTTAGCAAGTTGGATAGCACGAAATAGAGCAGGCTGCTCATCGTGATTAATGTCTGCGACAACTAAAATTTTGTTATAGATACTCATAACTAAGCCTACTTTTCAGACCGAACATATAAATAATGTAGCGTAGTTATGGAGAGATTAAGAGAAATATAAGAGGTTTTAAGAGAGAAACATGATGTAGCTCATTATTGAACTACATCATTGATATCTAGACTATTCTTTTGAAACGCCAGCAAGTTCCATCAACGCATCGTGATCTTCGATAGTGATATATTTGCCTTTAACGCTCAAGATGTCTGCTTTTTGGAAACGACCTAGAAGACGGCTGATTGTTTCAACAGTCAAACCAAGGTAGTTACCAATATCACCACGAGTCATCGTTAGGCGGAACTCACGCGGGCTGAAGCCACGTTGAGAGAAACGAGTAGAAAGGTTGTAAAGGAATGCAGCAAGGCGCTCTTCCGCGTTCTTCTTAGAAAGAAGCAGAATCATTTCTTGGTCACCTTTAATCTCGTTACTCATCAGGCGCATAATTTGCTGACGCAATTTAGGCATTTTTCCTGATAGGTCATCAAGAATCTCATATGGGATTTCACATACCATAGAAGTTTCTAGCGCTTGTGCGAAACTAGGGTGTTGGTCACCAGTAATCGCATCGAAGCCAACAAGATCGCCCGCTAGGTGGAATGCAGTAATCTGCTCATCACCTTGCTCGGTAATCGTGTAGCTCTTGATCGTTCCAGAGCGAATAGCATATAGAGATTTAAGCTCGTCACCGGCTTTAAATAACTCTTGGCCTTTTTGAATAGGCTTTTTTCTCTCAATGATCTGATCAAGTTGATCGAGTTCAGATTCATTCAAAGTAAACGGAATACAGAGCTGGCTAATACTACAATCCTGGCAATGGATCGCACAGCCACCAGACTGAACACGTTTCGTCACAGGCTTTTCAGAAATCATAACAATCTTTCACTATTTGATATACGTCAATATTTTAGCATTCCTTTATCCAGTTGGGTAGTAAAAAAACCGGATTTAAAGATTACCTATACGGTATAAATAATGAGCTGCAATGCCATATATCCGGTATAGAAACCGTAAAGGAGGATTAAAATTGCGCCTAATTGGCGAAATAAGTCAGCTTGTTGCAGTTTTTTGAGGAAATTAGCGCCCATGCCTACTGTGAGCATTGCTGGGAGCGTCCCTAAACCGAAAGCAAGCATAATACCTGCACCGTTGTACCAACTTCCTGATACGGCCGCCCACGTAAGCATTGAGTAAACTAAGCCACATGGTAGCCAACCCCAAATAAAGCCAAACGGCAAAGCGTGGCTAAGGTGCTTCAAGGGTAGAAATGATTTACCTAAAGGAGAGATATAACGCCATAGCTTCTGTCCGACTTTTTCAAAGAACAACAAGCCGAACCACCATTTACCGATATACAACCCTAAGACGATCATGAAGCCAGCAGCAAATAATCGCAGCCAACCTAGCAGAGCGTTAAAATCGCTTAGCTGACCTATCGAAGAGATTGCACCGCCAATCACACCGCCAATCACGGCATAACTTAGCAAGCGCCCTAGGTTATAAAGTAGGGGAATAACAGGGGAAGGTTTACTGTTGCCAATCGAAAGAAGCGACGCAATACCACCACACATTCCCATGCAGTGACCTGCGCCGATCAATCCAACAACAAAGGCTCCGATCCAATCAGGCGTCATCGTTCTTTTTGTCTACGTTAGTTTGGCTCTCGCCGTTAGCTTTCTCATTCTTGGCAGGTTTACTATCAGAATGGTTGTGAGCCTTTTCGTCTTCATCAAACAGAATGTTGTGACCTTGACGTTCTAGGTCTTCAAACTGTTCGCTCTTCACCGCCCATAGAAAAATACCAACAGCGATGCACACCAGAACAATCGCAATGGGGATCAGAATGTATAAACTTTCCATTATTTACCTTGCTCTTTTAAAAGCCTTAACGAGTTAGACACAACAATAATAGAGCTGGCAGACATGCCCACAACGGCAATGTATGGAGCAACCAAACCTGCAACAGCCAATGGAAGAATGAGTAAGTTATACCCTAATGACCAAGCTAGGTTTTCACGGATTATCTTACGCGTTTTTAACGCCAAAGTACGCGACTTAAGTAATCTATCGAGCTTATCACCCAACAACACCATATCCGCAGAAGCTTTCGCGACATCCGTACCGCCGCCCATAGCAACTGAAAGGTGGGCACCCGCAAGAATAGGGGCATCGTTAATGCCATCGCCAACCATCATAGTGATGTCACTGGCATCTCGAGAATTCAAGTAAGCAAGTTTATCTTCAGGTTTCGCGTTAGCAACAATATCAGTAATACCGATCTCTTCAGCAACAGGCTTCGCGTTGATCAAAGAGTCGCCAGTCAGCAGAGTTGTTTTGATGCCCGCTTCTTTAAATTGCTTAATAAACTCGATGCTTTCTTTACGAATGGGATCTTCATAAGTGAACGTCGCGATATGACGACCCGCCATCGACAAGTAAATACCGTTACTTTCCGATGGTTGAGCTTCACCTAAAATGAATTCGCTACTACCAATCGCAACTTCTTGGCCGTTCCACTCACCAGTGATGCCTGAACCAATTACGTTATTGACAGACTCTACTTCGATATCATCAGAAAGATGAGTCTTGAACGCTTTAGCGATAGGGTGGTTAGCGTGTTGTTCCAGGCTCGCCGCTACTTTGAGACAAGTGTCTTTATCAAGTTCAGCGAAGGTTTCAACTTGGCTGATACGAATATCACCCTCAGTCAATGTACCTGTTTTATCGATGATCAAGTGATTCACTTTGCACAAGGTTTCGAATACGTGGCCTTTGCGCAGCAAAATACCGAAGTTACCCATGCGAGACGTTGAACAAGTAATCGCCGTCGGTGTTGCCAGTGACAGAGCACAAGGACACGTTGCTACCAATACCGAAAGCATGATCCAGAAAGCGTCTTCTGGTCGTGTTTGGTGCCAGTAAAACCAAGTACCGAATGAGATGATTAAGATCACCGCAACAAAGTATCGAGCCACAACATCAGCAATTTCTGCAATTCGAGGTTTAGACAATTGCGCTTCGTCTTGCAGGCGAACGATGTTGGAAATCACCGAATCCGCTTTTGACGTCATTACTTCCAATTCAAATGATTCATCACCATTCAATGTACCAGCAAAGACGGTATCGCCTTCGTTTTTGACTACATGGATAGATTCGCCAGTCAGCATCGATTCATCGATATGAACTCTGCCAGACAATACTTTGCCATCGGCAGGAATGTGCTCACCCGGTAGAACGCGAATTTGGTCGCCAACTTTTAAGGTTTTGACTGGAACTTGTTCGCCATCTAACGTTGTTGCCATAGCAGGAACGAGCTTAAGCAGGTTACCACTAGCAGCGGCGGCTTTACGACGAGCGCGCATTTCAAGGAAACGACCAAGCAGTAGGAAGAAGGTAAACATCGAGATAGATTCGAAGAATACTTCACCTTTCTCTGTCACCGTTGCGACCAAACTTGCAACGTAGGCAAACAAAAGAGCGATCGACACAGGTACATCCATACCCAATGTTCGACCTTTGAGGCTACGCCACGCGTTGATATAGAAAGGCAATGCAGAGTAGAGCAGAACCGGTGTTGCAAAGATTAAGCTCACCCAACGGAAGTAGCTTTTGAATTCGGGCTCAAGGTTACCGAAGACTTCAAGATACAACGCCACAGCCAGCATCATGACCTGCATGGTTGCTAAACCAGCAATACCAAGACGATAGAGATAATTCTTCATCGATCGATGATAGGCGGCTTCTTGTTGATCAGCCTCAAAAGGTCCGGCTTTGTAGCCTAAGGTATGGATTGCAGACAACAGCTCGCTCAGTTTCGTCTGAGTGTTGTCCCAACTGAGCAGGGCGCGGTTAGTCGTGGTATTAACACGAATACTAACAACCCCTAACTTTGAAGAGACTTGCTTTTCAATAAGCCAAGCACAAGCAGCACAAGAGACACCTTCTAGTGACAATGTCACTTCAGAGGTGTTTTCAGAGTTACGGACGAACTCCAATTGAACATCTTCGTTGTCGTAATGACTGAGTGCCAGAAGTTGCTCTGGCACGAGATCCGCTTTTTCAGCTGGAGCGGTACGATATTGGTAGTAAGAGACCAGACCGCTATCAACGATTGTCTGGGCTACGGTTTCGCAACCCGGACAACACATAGGTCGCACCGATCCTAAGATTTCTACTTTAAAATCCGTTTCCGCTGGTACATCTTCACCGCAGTGATAACAGGATTCACACATAAGATTTAGTTCGTTAGTTGAGTAGGAGTATCAATAGGGAAGTTCATGCGACCTTGCACTAACCATTCAGAATCATGCGGAGAAAGCTCGATAAACCATGGACCTTGCATTTCATGATCCAGAGTCAACGTGTAGTTGCCTCTCGCATCAGCGGTCAGTAGCTGAGTAAAATCACGGTCAGGCAGCGTTCGGTGCACGAACATTGCGCTAATAGCAGGGAAGTGGTCTAGTTTGCCTTTGTCGAGAGTAATGATAACTGAGTTACCTTTCTCGCTAACTGAAGCTGATAAGCCAAGCTCTTTAGCAACATTTACTTTCGAAATGTCGACATTAATACCTTTACCTTTTTTATAGTAATCTTCAGTGACAACGTTAACTGAATGGTTGGTAAGTATCGCGACTCGAACCAATGTTAGCATAGAAACGCCAACGGTTAGGAAGATCAAAAACCACGGCCAAAACTGCTTATACCAAGGTTGTTCCATATTATTATTCTCAATATATACAATGAAATAAAACTATTTTTTACAAACACTTAAGGTTATAACTGTAAAAGAAAGACAGCCCCTTAAGAAGGGGCTGTTATTATTATGTTACTCTTTATCTGAGTTGCTGAGGCTCCAGACGTAGGCAGAGACGAGCTGAACCTTATCCTCACCGAGGATGTCCTTCCAAGCCGGCATTACACCAGAACGTCCGTACATGACTGTTTCCGTCACATCAGCGCGAGAATCGCCGAATAGCCAGTCGCGGTCAGTCAGGTCAGGGGCGCCAACAGCAGGGTTACCCTTACCATCAGTACCGTGACACGCTGCACACACTACAAAGCGAGCTTTACCAGCCTCTGCTTCACGTGCGTTTACGCTACGACCAGAAAGGCTAAGCGTGTAGCTAACTACTTCTTTTACGCCTTCTTCGCCAAGAGCGTCTTTCCAACCTGGCATTTGACCGACACGACCATGCATGATGGTAGTAACGATAGCTTGTGGTTCACCACCATATAGCCATGCGTCATCAGTTAGGTTCGGGAAACCTTTCTGACCACGTGCATCAGAGCCGTGACACTGAGAACAGTTTTGTAGGAACAAACGTTGGCCCACTTTGATTGCATCGGCATCTGATGCAATGTCAGGGACGGAACGTAGACCATTTTCGTCGTGAGCTAGCTTTCTGAATGCTTCACCAAAGTAGGTGTCTGCATCATCAAGCTCTTTCGCGTATGCGTCTAACTGTTTGTTTGCTTGCGCAGCAGCGATTGCAGATCGAGACTCTTCTACGCTACGAACTGTTTGGTTTGAACTCGTCCAACCTAGTAGACCTTTAAAGTTGCCAAGGCCTGGGTATAGAGCTAGATAAACAGCTGCAAACACAATTGTGCTAACGAAAAGGTATGTCCACCATTTAGGTAGCGGGTTATTAAGCTCACGAATACCATCGTATTCATGGCCCATATCCTGACCTTCTTCTACACCTGTTTTATCGTTGGAACACCAACGAAGTAAGGCTGCACAGCCAATCAATGTACCGATTGTGATTACTGTTACCCAAATACTCCAGAATGTACTCATTACTTCGTCACTCCTTGATTTTTATCTTTCGCAGGTGCTTCATCAGCGAACACTAGGTTTGCATCTTCGTCGAAGCGCGACTTACGATTTTTACCGAAAGCCCACCAAACGATGCCGATGAAACAAGCAAAAACAGTAACAGTCCAAACACTTTGAAATGTAATAATGTCCATAATTATTCCTTATTTCATTGCGTGGCCAAGCGATTGAAGGTAAGCGATGATTGCATCCATCTCTGTTTTTCCTTCAACATCTTGTTTAGCGTTAGCAATTTGTTCGTCTGTGTAAGGAACACCAAATTGATTACGGAAGATTTCAAGCTTCTGTTTAGTCAATTTGCCATCAAGTACATTCTCAGCAAGCCATGGGAAACCAGGCATGTTTGATTCAGGAACAAGTTCGCGAGGGTCGATAAGGTGAACGCGGTGCCACTCATCAGAGTAACGATCACCAACACGCGCTAAATCAGGACCAGTACGCTTAGAACCCCATAGGAATGGGTGTTCCCAAACGCTTTCGCCAGCTACAGAGTAGTGACCGTAACGTTCAGTTTCAGAGCGGAAAGGACGAATCATTTGGCTGTGACATACGTTACAACCTTCGCGAATGTAGATATCACGACCTTCCATTTCCAGAGCAGAGTAAACACGTAGATTTTCTACAGGTTCAGTAGTCTGCTTTTGGAAAATAAGTGGGGTAATTTCTACTAAAGCACCAAAACTGATAGCAATAACGATAAGAATCGCTAGTAGGCCAACATTCTTCTCTACCAACTCATGGCGATTATTTGAATTTGAGCTCATTCTAAATCTCCTTAAGCCGGTTGAGGGATAGCTTTAAGGCTATCTTTAGGTGCAGAAACAGTTTTGTACGTGTTGTATGCCATTAAGAACATACCAGATAGGAAGATGAAACCACCTAAGAAACGTACAAAGTAGAACGGGTAAGACGCTTCTACAGATTCAACGAAGCTGTAAGTTAATGTACCGTCAGAGTTAACTGCACGCCACATCAGACCTTGCATCACGCCAGAGATCCACATTGCTACAATGTAGAAAACCGTACCAATCGTTGCTAACCAGAAGTGAACATTGATTAGGGATACAGAGTACATACGCTCTTGACCAAATAGTTTAGGAACTAAGTGGTAAACCGAACCGATAGAAACCATTGCAACCCAACCTAACGCACCAGAGTGAACGTGACCGATAGTCCAGTCCGTGTAGTGAGATAGTGCGTTAACCGTTTTGATTGCCATCATTGGGCCTTCGAAAGTCGACATGCCGTAGAATGATAGAGAAACGATTAGGAAACGTAGGATTGGGTCGTAGCGAAGCTTATGCCACGCACCAGATAGAGTCATAATACCGTTGATCATGCCACCCCAAGATGGAGCAAACAGAACCAAAGACATAACCATACCTAGAGATTGAGTCCAGTCAGGAAGTGCAGTGTAGTGTAGGTGGTGAGGACCAGCCCAGATATACAGAGACACGAGAGCCCAGAAGTGAACAATCGACAAACGGTAAGAGTAAACAGGGCGACCAGCTTGTTTAGGAACGAAGTAGTACATCATGCCTAGGAAACCAGCTGTCAATAGGAAGCCTACCGCATTGTGTCCGTACCACCATTGCACCATTGCATCGATCGCTCCGGAATAAATCGAGTACGATTTAAACGCAGAGACAGGAACAGCTAGGCTGTTAACGATGTGCAACACGGCAACCGTGATAATGAAGGCTCCGAAGAACCAGTTTGCTACGTAAATGTGCGATGTCTTACGTTTAATCATGGTTCCGAAGAACACGACCGCATAAGCTACCCACACAAGAGTAATAGCAATATCGATTGGCCATTCAAGTTCTGCGTATTCTTTACCAGAGGTTAAACCTAACGGTAAAGTAATTGCAGCGGACAGGATAATCGCTTGCCAACCCCAAAAGGTAAAGGCTACGAGAGGGCCACCAAAGAGACGCGTCTGACAGGTACGTTGTACAACATAATATGATGTTGCAAACAGCGCACTTGTACCGAACGCAAAAATAACCGCATTAGTATGCAGGGGACGTAAACGACTGTACGTCAACCACGGCGTATCAAAGTTTAGCTGTGGCCAAACTAATTGAGCGGCAATCAAAACACCAACGCCCATACCGACAATACCCCACAAAATTGTAACTAGGGTAAATTGACGGACGACCGTATAGTTGTAGTTTTGTTCAAGCTGCTTTTCTTGGCTCATTTGCATGCTTCCAATTTCTTATTTACTACACTTTACTTCCAACACGACTCACGTCGTAATGCCACCCAAATTAGAAAAGGAAATTCAGCCTATTCAGGGCTTTATTTCCACTTGCTGATTTTAAAAAAAAGTGGCATTTTCAACGCGACACTATACTTGAATTAACAAATCAATGACAGAGTAGTAACCTTACGCTTGGTCTGGAATTGGATTTTTATTTAAAAACTTTGAACTTTGTAACAAGGAGTAAAGATTATAATGGCGGCACAAAAGCTAACAAAAGGCAGGCTTGTTCAAATTATCGTCATGTTGGTTATTTTAATAGCTGCATTTACTTGGAGAACAGTAACATACGATAATAACGAAACAGTAAACTGTATAGTTTCAAAACCTTGTAAATTTGGTATTGATAATCATAATGTTTCAGTTTCAAGTAATAACCTAGGGTATTCGATCGAAACATCTAAAACTGGCAAATTTATCATTAGCTATAATGAAAGCGGAATTCTGGAAGAAAAAGGACCATCAAATTGGCTGTTACAAACTAGTGATAAGACCTCATCAATAACGGTTACATTTCCACAACAGATAAGCACGTTTTCTGTAAACCTTTCTAAGGAGTAACAGAGAGAAACTGGGGCACACCTCGGTTCTTTTGATAGAAACATGTACCAAATCAGTGAAACACAATGCATTAAAGTGTTATAAAGAGAGCATTAATAAAGTTACCCAGAATCTATGAAATTTCTATCAAAAGTCTCTTACTCCCTAGACGATAAAATCGCAGTAGATGAGTTGCTCAGCGGGGTGGAAAACCCTGACGATATTGCTTGTCTTATTTGCTACTGCACAGAAGAGTATTCGACACTCGCTGTGCAGAGATATTTCGTAGATGCTCTCCCGAACACTCCCATACATGGCTGTACTACTTGTCACGGCATTATGACCGAAACTGGTTTTCATTCTGGTCCAGTCATTGGCGTCCTCATTATTTATGACTCGGGGATCAACGCCTATGGTACGGGAATCGAACATTTCAGCGACTCCATAGACCGCAGTACCTTCAGCGCGATAGACAAAGCACTCAAGAACGCCAACCGAGAAGGTGAAATTCCTGATCTTATCTTGCTGCATTCCACACCGGGTAACGAAGAAAAGGTGATGGCGGCTATCGATAAGAAATTTGGTACTGAAGTGCCAATTATTGGTGGCAGTGCTGCAGACAACCAGGTTTCCGGAAATTGGAGTATCTTCACCGAAGAGTCGCTGTCTATAAATGGTGTGTCTTTAACGGTAGTGTTTGCGTCTCAGTCCATCTATTCCTCTTTCAGCGCGGGTCATACGCCTACGCGGTATTCAGGCACCGTGACCAAAGTAAGAAACCGAATTTTGTTGGAGATAGACCACAGGCCAGCCGTCACCGTTTACAACGAATGGACTAATTTCCACTTAGATGGCAGTGATGATGGCTACATATTCGAAAAGTCGTCAGTCTACCCATTAGGCAGGAAAGTCGGCTCTTCTTACGATTACCCATATTTCAAATTGTCTCATTCGATCAGAGAGACGGAGTGTAATGGGATTGAGCTGTTCACAGACATCAGTGAAGGCGACACCATCTACCTGATGCAAGGGTCTAAGCAGCAGTTGATTAGCCGCGCCGCGAATATCATTCACTCCTCATACTACAACGACATGGATCTTGAAGAGAAACTAGGGGCGATCAATATCTTTTGTGCAGGCTCAATGTTGAACCTTAAACAAGATATGGATGAGGTTTGTGACCAAATAAATCAAGCACTTAATGGGCTCCCATACATATGTCCATTTACGTTTGGTGAACAAGGCAGGCTCTCTGGTGGCGAGAATGCACACGGGAATTTAATGGTATCGTCTGCAACGTTTTATAGGTTGAAAAAGTAATGGGTTCTGAAGGTCAAGAAGCGCTGCAAGAAGCACGTATTGAACTGCAAAAACTAAAAGCCCGTGAGCGAAAGCTGGCTGAAGAGAACAGGGTGATCTTATCAACCATCTCTGCGATCAGTAAGGCAAGTAACATATCTGAGATATTCTCCAGTCTCGAGTTCGTGCTCAAAAAATACATTAAGTTTGATGACTTTATCGTGGTATCAAGGGTAGGGAACGAAGGCAGTTTCAAAACCCTGCTAAGCAATAACAAAGTCTTCGAACAGATGAATTGGAGTGATTGTGGCAAGTTATCTCGAGTGATCAATGGAGAATGCGCCATCCTTTTTGAACCCAAGTCTCTGGGTGAATTCAATTCCTTACATCCCATTATCCTCGATCAAATCAACTCTGTTCTAATTACTGGTATCGATAGCGGACTAACACAATCCGTCATCATCTTTATCCACTCGAATACCAAGCACTTTAGTATTGAAACTAAGGCCACACTAAACCGTTTTCGACCGTTGATAGAGCGTGCTGTTTTCGATATTGAGAACAAAGAAAAGCTTGAAGCAACCGTTCGAGAACGTACCGCAGAGCTTGTCACAGCAAGAAAAGACGCAGAAAGAGCCAACAAGGCCAAGTCTGAATTCCTCGCGATGATGAGTCATGAATTAAGAACACCGCTAAATGCCATAATTGGCCTAATAGACGCCCTAAAATCCACATCATTGAACGAAGAACAACAGTCTATACTGCTTAATATGAGCACATCATCTGAGCTATTGCTGGCAATTATCAGTGACGTATTGGATTTTTCTAAGATTGAATCTGGGTGTTTCTCGTTGGCTCCTCGATGGAGCAACGTAAGAGACACTGTAACTTTTGTATTATCTGAACAAAAGAAGACAGCAGACGATAAAGGTTTGCCGCTAACAGTAACTAGCGATATCCCTGAAGGTGAACTTCATTACATCGACCCAAGTCGCTTGGCACAGATCCTATTTAATTTGATCGGTAACGCGATTAAGTTCACTGAGCGTGGGCATGTCCATGTTTCTATAAAGTACCAGCAGAGCTCTTTCTATATAACGGTGGAAGACACAGGGATTGGCATTAGCTCGCAACAACTTTCGTCGCTGTTCAGTCCATTTGTGCAAGCTGATAGCACAATCACACGTAGATTTGGTGGCACAGGTTTAGGCTTGGCCATCACTAAAAGACTGGTTGAACTGATGCGCGGGCGCATATCGGTAAAGAGTGAGCCTGGAAAAGGCTCCAAATTCGAAGTACAGTTGCCAGTGCTTACTAGAGTTACGAATAATCTGGCTAACAAAGAAGACGAATCTTCACGAGAGTTAAGAAGCCGTTATTCAGTGTTAGTTGTCGAAGACAATCCAACGAATCAAATGGTGATAAAGTTAATCCTTACAAGACAAGGCCACGAGGTTTTCATCGCAAGTAATGGTGAAGAAGCGATTGGCTTTATTGAAAGAGGCAACGAATCAATAGACATTATCTTAATGGATGTGTCGATGCCGGTCATGGATGGATTAACCACAACCAAATACATGAGAGACGCAAACATCAAAACACCAATCGTTGCGCTAACAGCACACACATCAGTAGAAGACAAATGTTCGTGCTTAGATGTCGGCATGAATGATTTCGTGACCAAGCCAGTAAGAACTAAAGAGATCACAGAAGCAATTGATCGATTAATGCTTGAAGTCTAATAAACGTATTCTTAATCGAAGATTAGGAAATATGTTTATTAGGTATTTTATGGTAAATAGCTTTACTGTTAAATAGAACATCGATTTGGTAGATAAACAAGAGGCAGGGCATCGCACAAAGATACCTGCCTTATAAATACCAAACACCATTTAACATAATATACATAATACGCACCAAAAAAGGAGATTGAAATCTGAGAGGTTTCAGGGCCTGTTACTCGCGTAATTTTACGTATAGCGCCGCATGAATCTATCTATTTAATTACTGGCTGGCTTTGACTCCGCGTTAATTGGATTAAATCGTGATGGCTTTATCACATGTCTGCTCAAACTTAATTAAGACTTCTAATTACGGATGCCTCTCCAAAGTTAGTCCAGAGTCTCTGCTGGTTGAGTGTTAAAAGCTATTACCCTGATTTTGCTTACCAAAAGAACCTAGATGATTAACGCTTCCACTAACTCTCGGTCTATTGTCCGTACTACCAATAAACTGAAAAGACTTGGTTACTCTTGTTCGCTAGATTTAACGGTCCCAAAAGACCAAGCGAACTCCCGAATCATCTAGTCTTGTTTACCTATGTTGGCTTGTTCTTCACCAAATTGAATCAACTATCAACGTCATCAGTAACATCCGTACTCGTTTTTCAAACCACTAACTTTGAATTTTCTGATGCCCAACGGTCATTGTTACCAAACTGCGTTGCCATCCAAAACGAACTTCTATAAACGACTTGGCTAATCGTAAGTTACAGTGCAACATAAATTCTATTAACCTCTGTCTGGACTATATTAACTTGTCTCATAACTGCGATAATGACACTTCTATTACCAACAAGTCTTTAAAATCAGATCTTTAGGCTAGTTCTCAATTAGTTAGAGTATCTTTTGTTTGTTAACATATTCTGGAACAGAATAACTTATTATCTTAGAAGGCTTTACATGAAAATCAGTACAATCGCCCTATCGCTATTCACCGCTTTTTTTGGCATCAGCTCGCAGGCGCTTGCTAGTGAAAACGAAAACTCACCTAGAGAGCATGGTCATTTTTATGCTGGTGTTGATATCGGCTTTTATAATGAAACTGAATTAGAATATCGTGGCAGCGCCATTGAAGATTCATCTGATCTATCAGACTTTAGCTATAACTTGGTTGGAGGCTACGAATTCAATACACATGATGTCGTCAAACTGGGGCTAGAAGCCGAGTACCGAAAAATCGGAAAAGTTAGCTATAACGACTTAATGGATATTGAAGGCCATGCTTTCTTCGTAAACATTAAACCAAAGTTTATTGTTGAAGGTGACGTATTAGATCTGTATGTATCTTTATTAGCCGGTGTTGGCTCTATGGATATGGAAGCGAAAGCTTTTGGAGTATCAGACTCTAAGTCTGAAGCAGCCTACCAAGTTGGTGCTGAGCTTGGTGCGATGGTAACAGACAACATCGATATCCATATTGGTTACCGCTATGCAAACGTTGAAATTGAATCCATCGATGTGTCACCTCAAACCGCTTACCTAGGTGCAAGGTACCACTTCTAAACTTGATTCACTCGTAGGCTCAATACTACTAAAGCCGTCCTTTTAAAGCTCGGCTTTAATTTTGATCACCTATTTCCCTACTCGACCTCTACTTTGACAATTCAATTCAACCATAAATAAAGTTACGTTGTATCTTCTGTAAAAAGTTACAACTTGAAAGCTTTGTCCTAACGCAAAATAAACCACTTTAACAGGCTACTACTTCGTGTTTAAATTTTGATCTATCAAACAGTTATATGAATAAATTTGGTGATTAAGCAATCAAATGCTATGCATTCAATCCTTAAAAATAAATTAAAGTGTTAACATCAGGCAATTTTGTAAACTAGGTGTTTGATATGTTGCCTAAACTTTATAAGTTCAGATCGCTCCACGACAGAAACATACAATCTATTTCCGAGTGTTCGTTGTGGTTTGATTACGCTAAAACTTTTAATAACCCTTTTGAATCTAACCACGTATTCAACAAAGAGCTTCAACAAAACTTTAAGATCATGTGTTTCTCTCAGTCGAGCGACCACCCAATACTATGGTCGCAGTATGGTGACAACTTTAAAGGCATGTGTATCGAGTATGATCTCAACTGCTATAACGGTGAGGCCAATCTCAACTGTTTTGAAGTCCAGTATGAAGACGAACCGAATATGTTCCGCCCGGCATCGCTAAGAGGTTTACAAACATCAAGACTGGGAGCTGAGATATTCAAAATTAAGCATTCTAATTGGCGTTATGAAAAGGAATACCGCTGGGTATTACCTGATGACGAGATGATCGGAAATAAACTCTACCTTAATAGAGAGTGCCTAAGCTCGGTGATTCTGTCAGAGCACGCTCCTGCCGACAGGAAATTGAAAGTTCTGATGACTTGCCAGCGCCTTGGTATCCCTGTTAAACACGCAATAGCAAAGCAAGAGTCGTTTACCTTCGAAGTGGTCAGTTAAGTAGAGTGTAATCCTACTGTTTAGCGCCAAAACAAGACATTCACATAAAGTTACAGCGCAACAAAAAAGAGAGCGACATTAATGAGACTCTCTCTTTTTATTACATGTTCACCGTAAGCTTTCCCAATCCTTTATCTTGCATCTGCTCAATCGTCGCGATAGACATTTGAACAGTTGAAAACCAATAAGGTCGGTGCTTAACGTTAAATAGTTCACTATTATCTAACGCCTCGAAAACAGAATATTTTCTACCTTGAGCCAAAGCTGCACCATAAACCGTTCGCTCAAGTACTGGAATGTCATTCACTTCCTCTAGAAGTGCCCTCTTGATGAACTGATTTCCAGGGCTCCAATCTATAAATTCAACGAGGTTTTTTAGTAGCTTAAGCTCTAGCTGCTCGACCATTGATTCAAGAAACTGTGTGTTTGGCATCACCTCAGTACAAGCATAATATTCGTCATGCTTGTCACTTGCTTCACGATAACCAAGCATCGTTTTTACCAATGCGTCTTCAAACGTTGAAGAAAAGTGGTTACAAATTAAAAACAAAGGCAGAACTCTCAACACACCAAGTAAAATGCCTACGTTAGGATCTTTAACCGACGTTTCTTGAAGTCGAATTCGAGTCGCATTTGACGTCACGACCAAGTGTTGCCAAACCTTAGGTGTGATGTGTTTAATGTTGCCATCATTCCACTTAATCAGCTGTTGACTCATTAACAATGGGAACAATAAACGACAATTTTCTATTCCTATTTGTCGTGCTGCAACTTTTGGATCGAGAATTACCTTAGATTTCTTTCCATATTTATCTGCAAACTCTTGATTGGAAACAAACTCGATTAAACTTGAGCTCAATGGCCTACTTTTCGCGGATATTTCATGGAGTTTGGAAAAGTTTAAAGATGGCGAATACGCAACACTAGCGAACTGATTGTAATCGGGTAAGTCTGAAAACAACGAACTTATTAAGGTACCTTGAAGCTTCTCAAGCATTAGCGCAGAAGCGGCATTGCTGACATCATCGATAACGTATCGTAAGGTTTGTTGCTTCGCGTCGACTTTTTCACGATGAGCATTGACTCTATCCTGCTCGCAGCGCAATAAAATACGTTGATTGTGAGATATGCGGTCAGATTCATCAAATATGACACTATCACAATACCTATTTTCCAAACTTAGTAACGTGTCTACTGTAGATTGTGCGAGCTTATATTCAGGTGAGATTAACCATCGATTAAAGCGAGCTTCAACATTGATTGAGACCTTCCTTGAGATCTCAACTACTTCAGGGGTATAACTTTTATTTGCTAACAACAACCGTGACTTTCCTTTGCCGTAAATGCTCTTGTATCGGCATATCCTGCCTTTATAACAAAACTAATATTAATAGAAATTAGAGATTGGTTCACGAAATTGTTTCAATAAAATTAAGGATATTTAGTTATAGTGCGTTGAGAGTGGCTAGTGTGTGATATGTAGCCGGATATACTTTTCTGGAAAGCTGTATTTGAACCTTTTCTTCGTCGGTAGGTGTTTTTTCGCCTGCTTGCAAACTTTACTATCTCCAGACGTTTTCACCTTTTTGATTCTTGCATAACCTTTAGAGTGCTTCATCTCAATCATCAGATCGCAATAACCCTCGAAATCAACATTACTCTTGTTGAGCCCTTTCATGACGGTGACTTTTATCTTTTTAGCTACAGGATTAACCAATGCATCGTCGGGAAAAGCGACTGGGGATAAAAAACATAATAGTAATACTAGATATCTCATACTGCTCTCTCTTTGTTGAGGGTGAGAACAGTATGCGGAGATTTAAGAGAAATGAAGGATTAACTTAGTATGAGGATTGACCAGCTAACGCGTAACTCTCAACGATTACGCTTTCTTTGAGCCTTTAGACTTAAAACCATTATGCGGGAACACGTTACGAATACGTTGCTGTACGTTTTTAGGAACATCTTTAGTGAACTTGAGATTGTAACCAGAACGTTTTGCATACACTTTTAGCTCGCCTTTAAAGGTATTGTTATGACCAATCTCTTGAAGGTTGTGCTTAAAGCTCGGTGGAAGATGCCCTTTAACTTGTTCGATCGCCCCGTCGCTAAATTTAATTTTCAATACCGGTCGATCGACTGCTACTAACCAAAAAACTAATACCGCACCGATTAAGATTACGTACATCATAATGTCACCACTACTGTTGATGGTTATTTATCGTCAGAAAGGAGCTTGCTTAAGTCTTCTTTGAGGCTAGTCACCGTCTTGCTGGCCTGCTCACTACGAGACGCTTCGCTAACCAAATACTCGATGGCATCTGAGAGCGTACAACCTAGCTCGTTCGCACGTTGAGATAGCTTTTCCCATACACGGTAATCAAGGTCGATTGATTTCTTCTTTGTATGAACTTGTTCAGCATTGAAGTGGCGTTTTCGCTTAGCTCTGATCGCTTGTTTAAGCTTGTTATCGAGCTCAGGAGACATGTTGTTAGAGATCCACTCAAGAACACCCGTAGGCTGGTGTTCCAGCTTCAATAAGGCTTGAACAGCAACGTCAGCTTCACTTGAATCAATATGGCAAGTAATCGATTCACCTTCTTTCCACTTTTTGACCAGATAGTTCCATTTCCAACCACATTCCAAGTTTTCAAGTTGCTGATATTTCATGTCTAATCTCGAGAGTTAATCCTAGTGACAGCGTAACCCAGAATAGGTTATTTCACAATTATTGTCTTGAAAGAATAGACCAAGATCATACTTATATTAGCTTAGTGATTAGTAACTACCACATAGAGCTACAAGCGAGATCGGTTTTTCTATATACTCCCTACCTCATTATCATAATCAGAAACTTAAATGACTCAAGTAGATTGGCGACATGTTACGCCTCAGTACGACGAATATAGCGCTCAATTAGAGCAATTCCCTGACATCTCGCCTTTCCCGTTTTCAGATATTCAACATAGATTCAAAGATGCGCTAACCCGCTTTGTTCGCTTGTCTAACCTTTCGCGCGTTTTACTGGTAAATGCTCCGGACAATTCAATCTATCGTCAAATGATTGTTGAATCTCTAGTCACTGCTTTAGATGATCACACTCTGCCGGTTATCAAAACTGAGTCTTTAAATGCTGCCTCTCTATTTGACCAAGTTCAATCGAAAGACGGTAAGGTTATTGCGACAAAACCTGGCCTACTGGCTAGAGCAAACAACGGTTATCTGATCGTTTCAGCAAACCTGATCTTGGCAAACCCAGGAAGCTGGTTACTGCTTAAATCTGCGCTGCTTGGTGAAGCTGTAGAGCCTATCAGCAGTAACCCTGAACACTTGAATCAGTCGCCAACCTTACCTCTTACTTACAATATTAAGTTAATTGTAGTTGGAGACAGAGCTCAACTAGGTGACCTTGATTACCTAGACAGCGATATTCAAACCGGTTTTTGCCTATTCAGCGAAATTGAACAGGACATTAAGCTCTCAGAAGACACTCTGACTCAATATCTTGGTTACCTTAAGTGGCTTCAACAACGCTATGAATTACCAAACATCACGCAACAAGCGTTGACTGGCATTCTTACTGCCGGAGCAAGAGAAACCGAAGATCAAAGCTATATCCCACTGTGCCCTATTTGGCACAACGCGTTATTGAACGAAGCTTTGATTGAAGCCGACAATGGTGAGATTGATATTCACCATATCCAGCAAGCTCAACAGCACAAATACAACCGTGAATCTTATCTACCAGAACGCGCCCTTGATGATATTCGTGATGGCCAAGTCATTATCGAAACTGAAGGTGAACAAGTTGGTCAAGTTAATGGATTGACGGTCATCGATGTTCCGGGACACCCAATATCGTATGGTGAACCTGCACGAATTTCCTGTGTTATTCACTTTGGTGATGGTGATATTGCCGATGTTGAGCGCAAAGCCGAGCTGGGTGGTAATCTTCATGCTAAAGGTATGATGATCATGCAAGCATTTGTGAGCAGCGCACTAAACCTTGAAGATCCATTACCATACGCAGCTTCCGTAGTATTTGAGCAGTCTTACTGCGAAGTAGATGGCGATAGTGCTTCTCTTGCGGAGTTGTGTTCTCTGGTTAGTGCTTTGTCTGAATACCCTATCAATCAACAAATTGCGGTTACAGGTGCAGTTGACCAATTTGGACGTGTGCAAGCTGTTGGCGGGCTAAACGAGAAAATCGAAGGCTTCTACCATGTGTGTAAGCACAACGGCTTAACAGGCGAACAAGGTGTGATCCTTCCAAGATCGAACTTAAGGCATCTTGCACTAAAGCCTGACCTTATTGAAAGCATTAAGAATGAAGAATTCCATATTTGGTCTGTGTCTAATGTAGACGAAGCAATTCCTCTCATTATGAACAAACCATTTAGAGACGATGAACAAGAAAGCGTTCTGAGTAAAATCGCGGAACGTATTGAAAACTTTGAAAGACATGAGCACCCTATTGGAATCGTTGGACGCATTAAAAACTGGTTTGTCTAGTACTGATCGGACTTGTTTAGCGTACACCTGTTCACTAATATGCACCTATCAAAAATCGGAGTAATTGATAATGCAAAACAAACGTGATTCTTACACTCGCGAAGAGCTTCTAGCATCAAGCCAAGGCGAACTATGGCCACAAGGCCCTCAACTACCAGCACCGAACATGCTAATGATGGATCGCATCACTAAGATGTCTGAAACTGAAGGTGATTACGGTAAAGGTTTAGTTCTTGCTGAGCTGGATATTACTCCTGACCTATGGTTCTTCGATTGTCACTTCCCAGGTGACCCTGTAATGCCTGGTTGTCTAGGCCTTGACGCAATGTGGCAGCTGGTTGGTTTCTACCTTGGTTGGGTTGGCGGCGAAGGTAAAGGTCGTGCTCTAGGGGTTGGCGAAGTGAAATTCACTGGTCAAATTCTGCCTACAGCGAAAAAAGTAACTTACGAGATCCACATGAAGCGTGTTGTTAACCGTCGTCTAGTTATGGGCCTTGCGGATGGTCGCGTACTTGTTGATGGTAAAGAGATCTACGTTGCTAAAGATTTGAAAGTTGGCCTTTTCCAAGATACGTCAGCATTCTAATCTAATAGTTAGATTTTTAGTAAAGCAGCCCATGGCTGCTTTATTTTCGTTCCAATAAATTTAGTTATAGTGCATTAAAGTATCCCGTATTAAGCTTGAAACAGGATAAATCCACCAGCGATACGCTTATGATAGCGAAACTAGAATGCTACATAGCTCTGGGAGTCTTTGTGTTGTTCTGAAACTAACAAGGCTCCAGCCGTTGTAATCAACAGACAATGGAGCCCTGACCTTGAATTCTTTACGCCCTATCTACTTATAGAGACCTGATTGCTTGTCATCTTTGGCGTCACGCCATCCACCTAACCAATAAGACCGAGAATCCATTTGGCTATATGGGCAAGCTTCTTGCGACCGTCCATTTAAACCAGCCTTGTAGCCTTGAGATTGTGCTCGTTCTAGTCGATCACGCTTTTGTCTCTTCATAGTGCAGTCCTCATACGGGTGTTACATTTACTAACATACAATGATTACAACTTTACGGAGTTTTTGTGACTCCAACTTTAAGAATCGGTCAAATTTTCACTTTTCTCAAGGTGAAAAAAAGCCCGAGTTCAGAATTGTGAACTCGGGCTCAGGAGATAAAATTATTTAAATTTTCTGCGGAACCCTAATAGACCAAGCACAGTCAAAGTTAACCAACCTAGGCTACCACCTTGGCGCTCAACTTTCTCGGTGTCGGTGCTACGAGTTACTACGCTATCAATGTCAGAGCCAGTGTCATACCTTGCTCCCTTGATTGGGATAAGCTTAACAGCTACAACCTTTTCGACTGCGTTAGATGAGGCACCACCACAGTATGAGTTGTGTGATGTTGTGTCATAAGGCTTATCATTACCGTCGACTGTACATTTGATAGCCGTTGCTGAAATCACGCCAGCATCATTGATATCCGTCGCATCAATGATTCTAAATTGGTTATTGTGACTAGACGCATCACCATCATTTGTTAAGTCATCTAACCACCATGCTTTACCACCAAAAATATCAACACGGCGTTCATCAGTTGAAGACGGGAGATCGTAAGGGTAGATAAAGCCTCTATGTCTACGCTCACTACCATCAACCTCACGAGTGGTTTCTGCATCTATTTGACCGACAAACTCATTGAAGTTGTTAACGGCTTTAGCTTCACCACTTGAGCCACCAAAGAAGATACCACCAGACAGGTATGTTGCCGTCGGAGTCACTGCAGATGCATCCGTAACAACGAAAATCTTGTTACCTGCACTACCGCTCTCTGGTACATAACCATTACGCTTAGAATAACCCACAGCAAACAAGTTATCGTTGATGTCAGTAGCAACGGAGTTACTGTATCTCGCATCATCGTTAGATGAACCAGACTTAACCTCTGCACCGCTAATAACTTTCGTTGACCAAGAGCCTGAAATGTCTAATGAATCACTAACAAAAACACTTGCGTTCATGTCTTGAAGGTCGCCATTCCCATCTACAGTGTTGTAACCGACACCATAAAAGATCGAACTCGACTCAACAATTGAACGCATACTGCCTTGAGCAAAATAATCGCCTTGTTGGGCATTACCACTTCTGACCCAATCAATTTCTTTTGTTGTTGTGCCACCCCAAATTGCCGCTTTAGAAGCAAACGCCTTATCTGGTTCAGAAGTGTCAGTCGGATCAAACTCTTCAGAGATACTACCTACATTGTAAACGGTACCGTTGCTTGCCGTTATCGCTTTCCAAGCACGAGTTTCTGAAGCTCCAGTTGGCGCCGCTGTCGTCGTAAACAATGCATTATTGCGAATATCATCTTTGGATTTGATCCCCACAGGTTGGGCATTCTCATCTAAAGAATTGATTACCGTATTGCGAGTTTCAAAAGTATCCCCACCTTCAACAAACGCTTTCGCATTTACGTGAGTAAGGTCATTTCTTTCCTTACTCCAAGTGTCATTCCAACGGTTTTCAGCCCAACTTTCACATGTAGAATATCTCAGCTCTCGATAACAATAGTTTTCGAAATCATCACGCTCTTGAATGTACTGAAATGGTGCATCCATTGCGAATGGTACTTCTTCACGATAACTTACCGCTTCAAGCGTATCGCGAGTCTCACCAGCAAGTTTAAATGCACTATCGGTACAGTTGGTTGCAGCTGAATCGAAGCAACCTAACGCAAGCTCATTCGTTCCGTCTGTCGCAACACCAGGTTGAATCGCCACACCATTGATTTCAGAGGCACCTGTAATTGAAGGAGTGACTTCAACGACCTTGTAAAGCGCAGCATTGGCATTAGTTGCAGCTAAAACTAATGCTGCAACTGTAGTTAATTTAAATTTAGTACAAGTCATTATTACTTCTTAACTTTCCTGTTGTAGTGCCTCGAGCTCTTCCCAGCGCTCAAAAGCAACTTCAAGCTCCTGCTCTGCTGCAGATAGCTTATCTAAAACTGGTTGTGTCTGCTCTACAGATTTTGAAAAGAAGCTGGGATCGTTGACTTCTTCCTGAAGAGTTTCAATTTGAGTTTCCAATTCTTCTAAACGCATTGGTAGCGCTTCTAGTTCTCGTTGTAGCTTATACGATAACTTCTTAGGTTTAGCCTTAACTGGCGCAGTTTTGGGAGTTTCCTCAACTACTTTCTCGGGCTTTGATGGCTTTTCAACCTGTCGGTACTCTAATGCCTGCTTTCTTTGCTGCTGGGCATCATGGTAACCACCAACAAATTCTTCAATAACGCCATTACCTTCAAAGATCCAACTTGTCATTACCGTATTATCAACAAACTGACGATCGTGGCTCACTAAAAGCAGCGTACCCTGATAGTTGGCAAGCAAATCTTCTAAAAGTTCCAAAGTTTCGATATCTAGATCGTTGGTTGGCTCATCGAGAATCAGCAAGTTGTTCGATTTGAGGAAAATACGAGCTAATAACAGACGGTTTTTCTCACCACCAGACAGCGCTTTAACAGGAGTACGAGCACGTTTAGGCGAGAATAAGAAATCTTGTAAGTAGCTAAGCGCATGACGCTCACGACCGCCTACTGTGACTTCTTGCTTACCATCCGCTAGGTTATCGATAACCGACTTCTCTGGGTCAAGGATCTCGCGGTATTGGTCAAAGTACGCCACTTCAAGTTTCGTACCGCAATGCAGACGACCTGAATCAGGTTTTAACTGGTCAAGTAGCAACTTAAGAACGGTACTCTTACCACAACCATTCGGGCCGATAAGAGCGATACGATCGCCACGCATGATGTTGAAGCTGAAGTCCTTAACAATTTCTTTGCCTTCAAAGCCAAAGTTAAGATTCTCAGCTTCAAATACAATCTTGCCTGAACGCTGGCCATCGTCGATTTGGATAATCGCTTTGCCCTGCACTTCACGACGGTTCAAACGTTCTTCACGTAGCTTCTTAAGCGCACGAACACGGCCTTCGTTACGAGTACGACGAGCTTTGATGCCCTGACGAATCCAAACTTCCTCTTGAGCAAGCTTCTTATCGAATTCAGCGTTTTGCATTTCTTCAACACGAAGCGCCTCTTCTTTCTCAACAAGGTAATTTTCGTAATCGCCCGGGAAAGAGCTCAATTTACCGCGATCAAGATCGACAATACGTGTTGCCATCGATTTAATGAACGCACGGTCATGCGAGATAAAGATGATTGAACCGCGGAAGTCTTTCAGGAAGCCCTCTAACCATTCAATGGTTGCAACATCCAAGTGGTTAGTCGGTTCGTCGAGTAGAAGCACGTCAGGGTCACATACAAGCGCACGAGCAAGTGCCGCTTTACGTTGCCAACCACCAGACAAATCTGTCAGTTTGGTTTCAGCAGTCAGCTTAAGTGCTGCCAATACGTTACTTACACGATCTTCAAAACGCCATGCATTAGCATGATCCAGTTGTTCTTGAACGCGAGTAAGGCGGTTTAGATTCTTTTCACTTGGGTCTGTCGCGATGAGATCCAGAAGATCATGATAGATCTTCAGCTGTTCGCCGATTTCAGCAAGGCCACCAGCAACATAGTCATAAACTGTACCTTGTTCATTACGCGGTGGATCTTGTTCTAGACGAGACACAACCACATCTTGCGTGATTTGCATCTTACCGTCGTCCATGATGATGTTTCCAGATAGGATTTTCATCAATGTCGACTTACCAGCGCCATTGCGCCCTACTAAACATACACGTTCGTTTTCTTGCAGCACGAAGTCCGCACGATCTAATAATGGGTGATCACCAAACGCTAATTGCCCATTATGAATTGTAAGTAATGCCATTCTTCTTTAACCAATCATTAAGTTCTAACAAGCCAAATGGCCAGTTAAGCTCTGAGCTTTGAGAAAGGTCAGAGCTTTCAAATTTGAGCACCGGAATAGTGACCCCGTAACGGGAAAAGAGCTCATCATCAAATGCAATGTCAACAACGTTGACGTGATGGCTAATGTTTAACTGTTCCGTGAGTTGGAATGCCATCTCACATAGATGGCACCCTTCTGTACTGTAGAGAGTCAGCACTATATATCCTTATACGATCTCTTAACTACTTATGTGTAATCAACCAGCAGTTATGAATGTGCTTATTGCGAGAGAAGTCCAATGGAAGTGTCTTCGCTGAGATATTCTGAGCCTTAAGACCTAACTCATCTAGAGCTTCCAAGTCCATTTTGAAGTGACGCTTGTTGTTAGAGAACACAATCGTGCCTTCTTCACGAAGAAGACGTTTAAGGTTTTCCATCAGCTGAATGTGATCACGTTGAACATCGAAAGATTGATCCATACGCTTTGAGTTAGAGAACGTAGGTGGATCGATAAAGATCAGATCATAAGAACCCTGCTCTTTAGCTAGCCATTGTAGACAGTCAGCTTGAACAAACTGATGTTGACGACCAACACGACCGTTAAGCTCCATGTTCTCTTTCGCCCACTCTAGGTAGGTATTAGACATATCAACAGTAGTTGTAGAACGAGCACCACCCACAGCAGCATGAACAGATGCACTTCCTGTATAAGCAAACAAGTTTAGGAAATCCTTACCTGCGGCCATCTCACCGATACGACGACGAGTGATCTTATGATCTAGGAACAACCCGGTATCTAGGTAATCATGAAGATTAACAATCAGCTTAACGCCATACTCGTTCACTTCTAAGTTCGATGAGTCTTGAGCCAATTTCTGGTATTGAGAACGGCCTTTCTGTTTCTGACGAACTTTAAGCACAACGTTGTTTGCTTCTACGCCTGTTACTTGAATAGAAGCACGGATGATATCGGTTAAGCGACGTTTTGCCTTCTCTTCCGGTACATCTTTAGGCGCTGCGTATTCTTGAATCACAAGGTGACCTGGGTATACATCAATCGCTACATTGTATTCTGGTAGGTCAGCGTCGTAGATACGGTAGCAATCTAATTGCTCTTTCTTAGCCCACTTGCCAATTTTACCGATGTTCTTTTTAAGACGGTTCGCGAAATCAGGTGCAATCAATTGTTCTTGCTCGCCTGATGGACGCTCTGACATCGGACGATCTGAAATTGAGTAGTTCTTTTGGTGACACGGTAACGCACCGTTGTTCAACTTGAACTGTTTATCTGCACGCATGCGTAAGCAGCTTAGTAGCTCGTCTGAGCTAGAGAAGATAGATGCGTTACAGCCACCAAATTCAGCTTTGAGCTGTGCACCGAATGCTGTGTAAAGTGCAATAAGACCCGGCTCGGTACCAAGACGTTCACCGTAAGGCGGGTTAGAAACAATCACACCATCAGTAAACTCTGTAGGACGCTTAAGCTTTGCAGCATCGCCTACTTCGAATTCAATCAACTCTTCAACACCGGCACGACGAGCATTGTCACGCGCAGTTTTGATCATACGTTCATCATTGTCGTAGCCATAGAACTTACATTCCACTTTCTTAACACCACGACGACCTTGAACGTTCGCTTCAGCTTTCACTTCAGCCCATAGCTCTGGTTCGAAATCTTCTAGTGATTCAAAACACCACTTCTGACGTTTAACACCTGGAGCCATGTTTGCAGCCATCATCGCCGCTTCAATCACTAACGTACCTGAACCACACATTGGATCTAGGAAAGGCTTAGTCGCATCCCAACCACTACGAAGAAGAATCGCTGCAGCAAGTGTCTCACGCAGAGGTGCGCGACCTGATTCTGGACGGTAACCACGTTGGTGAAGACCGCTGCCCACCATATCAACACCAAGAATCGCTTTATCACGGTGTAGACGAACGTGAATTCGAATGTCTGGGTTCTCTTTGCTGATAGAAGGACGAGGCAGAGACTTCTTCTCGAAGCAATCAACAACGGCATCTTTTACTTTCATCGCACCGTATTGGCTATTGCGGATTTCGTTGTTCGTACCATTGAAGTCAACAACAAAACGCTTAGAGCTATGGAATTGATTTACCCAGTTAACCGCAGTGGTTGATAGGTACAAATCCATGTCGTCCATACAAGTGAATTCAGAAAGGACACGTACAAATCGAGAAGCCAAACGGCTCCACAAACAACAACGATAAATTTGCTCATTGGTGGCTTTGAATTTAACACCTGCTTGAACAGGTTTTGCGTTTGTAATCCCTAGTTGGGTTAGTTCTTCAACTAATAAATTCTCAAGGCCATTTGAGGTAACCGCTAGATATTGATTCATAGTGTTCTTTTATTGATAAAAATGAGCTCGATTATACCTGAATTTGTTACTAGAGCATCACACTAAACTCGTCTTTTCATTGAATCTTTCTTCTAACTGGCTAGCAAACGCGCAGTGTTGAAGCGATCGCTTACCCACATCCCCTTAGAACATAAGACTTATCAAACCAACACGATTCAGGACCAAATACCGACCAAAGCGACAATGTGAATTTATATTCACCCCAAAATTGGTATATACCAAGCGTGAATTTAGTGTGAAAGTTAGCTACAAAAGGACATAAACAGGGAATAAAGATGGGTAAATTACACTTCTGGAGATAAAAACAGGCAGAAATTAAGGTGAAAAAATAGTCGTAAGTTCACTATTTAAATGGTTAAGCAGTGATGTATTTATCAGGGTGAGGTTTTTTAGGCACAAAAAAATCGGCTAATGAGCCGATTTGGGGGAAGATTTGACAGGTTGGTGCGTTGCGATGTGTGTGAGAAATGATGGACTAGACTGAAGGCTAACCAACCATCGCAATGTGCGTTTGATGAAGAATAGCGTTCGCGTCTATCATTCTATCGTGCATGACCTTAATCGAGTCGCCAAAGCGTAACCCTTTTGAAGGCGTTAACAGGAACTCTTCTAGGTCAACAAATGCACATAGGCTCGCACACTCTCCCACTTCTAATACAATGAAATACCCTAAGCTATGCTCGTTATTCATTTGTACAATATCCCCTTCTTGAGGGTATTCGTGGCCAACGCCCTGTGAGTCGAAGAACCAACTCTTAGGCTGTACAGGCTTATGGAAACGCTTTGCTGCCACACAATAGAGTGCTAATTCAGCTTGACGAGGCTCAGACAGTTCTAAGCCAGAAATTTGTTCTTTGAAGGTTTGGTATGAAGATGCGTCATCAACGGTGAATTCATTATCTCGAAACGCGCAGTCCACCAGCTTATTGCGGACCAGATTCGTTTTGAAAATCATATCCTCTCCGAGGTTTAGCATTAATGAACATTGCTGCTCATCGTAATACCAACTCCATGTATCGCTAGGTTTAAGCATCATTTCGTCTCACACTGTTGAACCATTCCATTAGGTAAAACGCAAAATTACCTTCAATTACAGTAATTTTACTGAGCAATAGGCAAAAAAAAAGAGGAAATGAATTCCTCTTTCTTGTCGCTTTTCTCTACAACTCAGTGAGTTACAGTGTCTCTTTTATTAAGACGATGCCAGATTGTCGCTTTTCAGAAATAAAAGCGTCTTGCCGTTTAAAGATTTTTAACGATGTCACCTACAAGGCCTGGACCTTTGTAAATGAAACCAGAGTAAACTTGTACAAGCTTAGCGCCTGCCATCATTTTCTCTTTTGCAGCAACATACGAATCAACACCACCTACCCCGATGATAGGCAGTTGGTCACCAAGCTCTTGATAAAGTTTACGAACAACTTCAGTACTGCGAGATTGAACTGGACGTCCACTTAGACCACCCGCTTCGTCGCAATGCTTCATGCCTTCAACGATTGAACGATCCAATGTCGTGTTTGTTGCGATCACACCATCGATCTTATTTTTGATCAATGATTCACAAATTTGGCTGATTTCATCGTCACTTAGATCCGGAGCAATCTTAAGAGCAAGAGGAACATATTTACCATGCTTCTCTTCCAGTTCAGTTTGTTTCGTTTTCAGTTCAGACAATAGATCGTCTAGTGCTTCGCCATATTGCAGAGAACGAAGTCCTGGAGTGTTTGGTGAAGAGATGTTCACAGCAATGTAACCAGCGTATTGATATACCTTCTCCATACAGATCAAGTAATCTTCAGCGCCCTTTTCAATTGGTGTGTCTTTGTTCTTACCGATGTTGATGCCTAAGATGCCGTCATAGTTCGACTTCTTAACATTCTCAACAAGGTTATCAACGCCTAGGTTATTAAAACCCATGCGGTTGATGATGCCTTCAGCTTCAACAAGACGGAACAAACGAGGTTTGTCGTTACCCGCTTGCGGACGCGGAGTAACAGTCCCTACTTCTACAAAACCAAAACCCATCGCGCCAAATGCATCAATACATTCGCCGTTTTTATCTAGACCGGCAGCAAGGCCAACTGGGTTTTTAAAAGTAAGACCCATGCACTCTACAGGTCGATGAGGTAATTGTTGGCGATACAAAAGATCAATAGGTGTGCCAGTGAAGCGTTTGAAATTTTGAATTGCAAGATCATGTGCCTTTTCGGCATCAAGTTGGAAAAAGCCAGTTCTGGCTAGACGGTAAAGCATTGTGCCTCCGATAGAAAAAAGCCCCGTGTAAACGGGGCGATATTATTTACTTATTTACTCAACTATTCAATCTATTACTGACTGTAAGGGTAAGATAATCGAGTTTGCTAACGAATGAGGTTCATTATTAAGCAAACGTTATCGTTTCTTCAAGTTATTAAGCCATTTCTAATCTCAACCTTAGTACAGCCATCAGGTCACTTAACAACAAACAACGTTTGCGTCGAAGTTTGTTCTTCAAAAGTCGTTAGGCCTATTGTTTCCACTTTACCGAAACGAAAAAGGCAGACCTTGTGGCCTGCCCTTATACTTTTTCGTCTTATCTAGTAACTAGTCTTTTGACATGCAGTTTAGATTCAACAGCATCAATTCACGCAATGCTACTGAGAACTTAGCAAACTCATGAACAGAACCTACTTTGAATTCGTTTAGGATGCTTTCCCAACGATGTAGAGAAACAGAGTTACTTTCCATCCAGTCATCAAGCGCTTTAATCACATCGATATCTGAAGCACAACCACAGTTAAGTACTTGACCAGTTAACTGGCGTTGCTGCCAATCCAGATCTTCTCTGAATGCTGCACGCGCCAGTGCTTGCCAGTTGTTGTCTATAGCTTGGCCATTGATTTGCTTCAAGAACCAGTGCAGTGACAAACGGTCGCCTAGGTTGAAGTAAAGCTTAGACGCTTGCTGTACTGTTTTACCCGTTTCACGAGCCACTGTAGATATATCCAGTGCTGAGTACAGGCTAGACAAACGAGCCACTGAATTAGCCAGCTCAGCGTTTACACCTTGGTCAATCCATACTTGAGCCATTGCTTGATGCTCTTCTACTTCTGAAGCCACTAGGTTTTCATCCAGCTTCTCAGTAATTGCGACGACATCACCTTGGTAAAGCTCAATCAATGCATTCACTGACTGTTTACCGGTACGGTTTCTTAGCAACCAGCGTGCTAGACGACGAAGCGTACGACGTACATGGTAAAGCAATTCGTATTGAGCTTCAGAACTTGAGATGTTGTCCAGTTCACGGATGCTCTTCAATACCTTACCCAGGCCGTAGATTTCACGTGATGCCGCGTAAGCATTCGCAATATCAACAATGTTCGCGCCCGTCTCTTCTTGCAAGCGAGTCACGAAGTTACAGCCCATCTCGTTAACCATTTGGTTAGCAAGCGCAGTCGCAATGATCTCTGCACGAAGTGGATGGTTATCCATGTGCTGAGAGTAGTTACGGCGTAACTCTGTTGGGAAGTATTGCATCAGTTGTTGAGCATGGAACTCATCATTCGCAATGTCATCACTCACAAGATCTTCTTTTAGAACCATTTTACCGTAAGCGATCAATACTGATAGCTCTGGTCTTGTTAGTGCTTGGCCCTGCTTCTCACGTTCTAGCAGCGTTTCGTCATCTGGGATGTATTCCAAACCACGGTCTAAGTACCCGGCTTTTTCCATTGTGTGGATAAAGCGGATTTGCTCTTTCACTAAGCCTACACCTTGATGCTCAGTAACAGAGATAGACTCAGCTTGGCAGTAAGCGTCGTCTAGTACGATTTCACCTACTTCATCTTCCATAGATTCAAGAACTTGGTTACGTTGCTTAACGGTAAGATCACCATTAGACACCAAGCCATTCAAGAAGATCTTAATGTTAACTTCGTTATCCGAGCAATCTACACCACCAACGTTATCGACAAAGTCAGTATTAACTCGACCGCCCGTTAGAGCGTATTCAATACGACCCAATTGAGTCATACCCAAGTTACCGCCTTCACCAACAACCTTAGCTTTCAGGTCACGGCCATCGATACGTAGCACGTCATTTGCACGGTCACCCACATCGGTATGAGTCTCACTAGAAGACTTAACGTAAGTACCAATACCGCCGTTCCAAAGTAGATCAACTTTCATAGACAAGATCGCTTTGATCAAGTCGTTTGGTGCCATTGATGCTTTCTTGGTACCCAGCATTTTCTGAATTTCAGGTGTCAAAGAGATAGACTTCGCTCGGCGAGAGAAGATGCCACCACCTTGAGAAATCAGGTCTTTATTGTAATCTTCCCAACTTGAACGAGGCAGATTAAACAGACGGTCACGCTCTACCCAGCTTGATGCTGATTCTGGATTCGGGTCAATGAAGATGTGCATGTGGTTAAACGCAGCTTGCAAGCGAATGTGCTTAGATAGCAGCATACCGTTACCAAATACGTCACCCGCCATATCACCGACACCAATGGCAGTGAAGTCTGTGCTTTGACAGTTAATACCCATTTCGCGGAAGTGACGTTTAACCGATTCCCAGCCACCTTTCGCCGTGATACCCATGGCTTTGTGGTCGTAACCGTTAGAGCCACCCGATGCAAACGCATCACCTAGCCAGAAGTTGTACTCTTCAGCTACTGAGTTCGCTAGATCTGAGAATGTCGCGGTGCCTTTGTCGGCTGCAACAACCAAGTATGGGTCATCTTCATCGTGACGAACAACGCTCTTAGGTGGGATAACCTCACCTTCAATGATGTTGTCTGAAACGTCTAGCAATGCACGGATGAAGCGCTTGTAACAACGTTGACCTTCAGCAAAGATCTCGTCTCGGCCAGACATCATGTGTTGACGCTTACAAACGAAACCACCTTTAGCACCAACCGGTACGATAACCGTGTTCTTAACTTGTTGCGCTTTAACTAGGCCTAGAATCTCAGTACGGAAGTCCTCTTGACGGTCTGACCAACGTAAACCACCGCGTGCTACTTTACCGCCACGTAAATGCACACCTTCAATGTCTGGTGCGTAAACGAAGATCTCAAACGCAGGAACCGGCGCAGGGATATCTGGAATCTCGCTTGGTCTCATTTTCAGAGCCAACCAAGGTTTAGACTGCTTATTCTCGTCTACTTGGTAGTAGTTAGTACGAAGCGTTGCAGTGATCATTTCCATGTAGCGACGAATGATACGATCATCATCCAAGCTTTCTACATGATCCAACTGTTCAGTGATCTTCTTAATAAGATCTTGTTGGCCTTTTACGCTGCCCTTCAGTTTCGGGTCAAAACGCTTGCCGAATAGGCTCACTAGCCCTTTCGCTAATTCTGGGTAATGAGACAATGTGTCTTCAATGTATTGTTGGCTGAATGGGAAACCAACTTGACGCATGTAACGAGCATAAGCACGTAAGATTGAGATTTCACGGCCAGAAAGACCAGCGCCAAGTACTAAGCGGTTGAAACCATCGCTGTCTAACTCACCCGCCCAGATTGCCGCAAAGGCTTGTTGGAAAAGATCGCGAGCTTCACGAAGATCAATGGTCTTATCGCTCTTGTGCAGCATAGAGAAATCAAGGATCCAATAGGTCACACCGTTGGTTTTACGCACTTCATATGGAGATTCACCGATAACGCGTAGGCCAAAGTTTTCAAGCATTGGCATAACATCAGAAAGGTGAATTGGCTCATCGCTGTGGTAGAACAACTTCAAACGAACGGCTTTTGAATCTGCCGCTTCTTCTTGAGGACGGTAGAAAAGCATACCCAGTTTGTTGTCTTCACTTAGCGCTTCTAAACGTTCAATGTCGGCAACAGCAGAACCTGGCATCATGTCTTCTTTGTACGAACGTGGGAATGCACGCATGTACTCTTTCGACAATGGAAGACCTTTGCTTTCACCGAAGTTTGCAATGATAGATTCAGACAGACGGTCATCCCACGTAGACGATACTTCCATTAAATTTTGCTCAATTGTTTTCACGTCCACATCCATGTTGTTGTTATCAACACGAACAATATAGTGCGTTCTTGCTAGCGGGCTTTCAGAGAAGTACGTTGTAAATTCAACCTCTTCTTCACAACCAAAGTACTGTTTCAAGATGCGCTGTGTTTGGCGACGAAGCTCAGTGTTGTAACGATCTTTTGTTACGTAAACCATGCAGCTAAAGAAACGACCAAACGGGTCTTTGCGAACAAACAAACGCAGGAGATCGCGATCTTGCATTTGTACTACGCCCGTACCGACTTCTAGTAGCTCTTCTTCTCGAGCTTGCAGCAGTTCATCACGTGGGTAGTTTTCAAGAATGTTGTGCAGCGCTTTGTAAGAGTATGAACCTTCACGGTAACCACTCGCATCCAAAATACGTTCTACTTTCTCGCGAACAAGAGGAATCGTTTCAACGGTTTGGTTATAAACGGCAGATGTGTAAAGACCAGTAAAGCGGTGCTCACCAATGACCTTACCGTTCTTATCGAACTTCTTAATACCAATGTAATCGTTGTAAGCTGGGCGGTGAATGCGTGAAGCCGTGTTGCCCTTGGTTACGATAAGCACATAAGGCTTTTTCGCTTCAAGACGTGCCGAATCAGAAAACTCAGATAGCTTAACGTTACGTACACGATCTGAGTTCGCAAACAAACCAAGACCTTGCTCCTTGGTCGGTTGCAGTTCAGTGTCGCCGTTAACTGAAACTAGGTCATATTCCTTATAACCCATGAATGTAAAGTTGTGTTCGCCTAACCAACGAAGAAACGCCAACGTTTCATCAAAGCGCTGGCCGTCTACTGGAATGCTCTCTTTTTGCTGTTCAACTTGATTGGTCACTTCTTCAAGTCTTTCAACCATCTTCAACCAATCGTTCACGACTAAGCTAGTGTCGGTAAAGATATCCAGCAACTCCGTTTTAAGTGCTGTCATTTCAGCTTTACTACTCAGACGGTCAACTTCGATATGGAAAAGCGATTGGAATGCACCTTCGTTATTGCTTACACCGACAACACTGCCCTTATCTGAGCGAGAGATTTGTGTTGGGTTATGAAGCATAAGGTGAGAAGAAAGGTCTAGGCGAGTCAATGCCATTTTTACGGAATCAACAAGGAATGGACTGTCTGGAACGACTATCTCAACGATAGTATGAGTAGACTGCCAACCTTGACGACTTACCGTCGGGTTGAATACGCGTACAGAGATTTCGTCGGCTTTCTTTTCATTGATGTGATGCCATAAGCTAACTACAGCACCATATAAATCGGATTCGTTTCTCTGAGTTAGATCGTCGTGAGAAACGTTACTAAACAAGTGTTGAGCAAGTTGAGTTACGAGAGGTCGATGAGCAAGGTCAAGTTTGTCTTGAATCAGCTTGTAAACTTTTTCAAGTAAAACTGGAACCACAGTTTCACGTGCGGTCATAGTCACACTCCACAATTAGAATTATATTTTATTATTAGGGGGATCACTTAATCTGGTGTTTGAAACGTGCCGTTGAGCGCTTTTCTACTAACGAGTTAAGCAAAGGTAATGCATTCATTTATTGTAAAAGCATTATTGAGAAATAGTTAATTGTTTTGGAGGTGGTAAGAGGTGAAATGTTTGATTATGTGATTAAGATTCCTTTTAACTCACTAGGCATGCCAAGGTTTACAGAGCTTCTAACTTAATAAACTTATTTTTTTGGTCAGTTGTCAGCCTAAACTGCCCTCTAACCCCTATTTGTGTAAGAAATGGTCTGAATCGAGTTGCAGGTAACTGTAAGCGTAAACCTGTTGTTGTTATCACTTGAACTTTACTTGCCGTACCAGAATAGCTGGCCAAAAACTGCTGATATGAGATGTTAAGTTGGAAAATATAGCGATTCATACGATACCTGTATAAATATACAGTACCAGTGTTTTTTGGCACTTTTAGATGTCTGACGGTGAAACTGAACTTGAAGCTGCTCTAGCTTATCGAAAATTCGATGAACCAGAAACAAAAAATCAGTGGCAGATATTCTCTACCACTGATGACCTTTCGTTGTAGCAAACAGTTACCTGAATGCGCGCTGACTTAAGCCTCTAGTGCTTTCGTCACTTTCTCAAACAAGTCTTTTGCTAGGTTGTCCATGTTCTTTAACGTCTCTAGTTCTTTTTTGATCAGAGCTTGGCGTTCATCGTCGTACTTACGGAATTTAAGAAGTGGATCAATCAGACGTGAAGCCACTTGCGGGTTGCTGCTGTTCAGTTCACGTAAGATCTCGCCTGCAAATGCATAGCCTTGACCAGACTTGTCGTGGAATTGAACCGGGTTCATGTTTAAGAATGAACCGACCAAGTTACGGGTACGGTTCGGGTTCTTCAAACTGAACGCCTGATGCGACATCGACGCTTTGATCACTTCAAGTGCGTTTGAACTTGGGTTTGTACCTTGCAATGCAAACCACTTATCCATAACAAGACCATCGTGTTTCCACTTGTCACTGTAATCCACCATCAAGGTTTCACGACATGGTAGTTGTGCACTGTTTGCCGCGCCCATTGCTGCCATCGTATCTGTCATGTTATTCGCTTGTTGATACATCGCAACAACCAAGTCATTACCCTGCCCAGTATGAGCTAAGTAACTTAAGCAAACTTTACGTAGAGTACGCTTACCAATCGAATCGTGATCGATCGTGTATTCTGTTAGTGCGTGGCTGTGATAAACCGCCGCTAACTCGTCTTCAAGTTCTGCAGCTAATGTAACTTTCATCGAGTTAAGAACCGATGCGACCGCATCAATATCAACGCGCTCGTACCAACCCGATACTTCATTGTGGCTTGGTAGAGAAAGCATTTCTGCAATAAACGCAGGCTCTAGTGAATCACTCAGCAGTACGCCACGGAATGCATCAACAACAGAATCAGAAAGCTCAAACGCTTGACCCTGCTGAACTTTCTCCACGTTACTGCGGATGTACTTCGCTAATAGCATTTGACCCGCATCCCAACGAGAGAATTCATTGCGAGCATTCACCATCAAGAAGATCAGTTCTTCATCTGAATAGTTGTACTCCAGTTTCACTGGCGCAGAAAATTCACGAAGTAATGATGGGATCGGTTGCTCAGAAACGTTTTCAAACACGAACGTTTGCTCTGCTTCTTTCACATCTAATACATTATGAACTGGCTTACCGTTACATTGTAACTCAACAACTTCACCCGCAGCTGTGTACAGCTCGATATCAAGAGGAATATGCAGAGCCTGCTTTTCCGTTTGCTCATGAGTTGGCGCTGTTACTTGGCGAGTTGTTAACGTGTACTGTTTCTTCTCTGCGTCGTACTTACTTTCAACAGACAGCGTCGGCGTACCAGATTGGCTGTACCATAAACGGAACTGAGATAGGTCGATGCCCGACGCATCTTCCATTGCCGCGACGAAGTCTTCACATGTTGCAGCCGTACCATCGTGACGTTCGAAGTAAAGCGTCATGCCTTTTTGGAAACCGTCTTCACCCAACAATGTGTGGATCATTCGGATCACTTCACTGCCCTTTTCGTACACAGTCAATGTGTAGAAGTTATTCATTTCTATCACTTTTTCTGGACGAATTGGGTGAGACATCGGACTTGCGTCTTCAGCGAATTGTGGCCCGCGAATAATACGAACATTGTTGATTCGGTTTACTGCGCGAGAGCCAAGATCAGATGAGAACTCTTGATCGCGGAATACGGTTAAGCCTTCTTTCAAGCTCAGCTGGAACCAATCGCGACAAGTCACTCGGTTACCGGTCCAGTTATGGAAATATTCATGGCCGATTACTGCTTCAATACCTAGGTAATCTGTATCCGTTGCAGTTTGGTCGTTTGCTAGAACGAACTTCGAATTGAATACGTTCAAGCCTTTGTTTTCCATCGCACCCATGTTGAAGAAATCAACGGCTACGATCATGTAGATGTCTAAATCGTACTCTAAGTTGAAACGTTCTTCGTCCCACTTCATTGAGTTGATCAAAGAAACCATCGCGTGGCTCGCACGGTCTAGATTGCCTTTATCAACAAAGATTTCTAGGTCAACTTTACGACCCGATTGTGTAGTGTATGCGTCACGAAGTACATCAAAGTCACCCGCTACTAAAGCAAACAAGTACGCTGGTTTTGGATGTGGGTCTTGCCACTTCACCCAATGACGACCGTTTTCAGCTTCACCTTCATCTACACAGTTACCATTACTTAATAAGAATGGGTTCTCTGCTTTGTCTGCAATTACCGTTGTAGTGAATTTCGCCAACACATCTGGGCGATCCATGTAGTAAGTGATACGGCGGAAACCTTCAGCTTCACATTGAGTACAGAACGCGCCACCCGACTTGTACAAGCCTTCAAGTGCACTGTTCCCTTCAGGGTTAACTTCGGTAACGATGGTTAGAGTAAATTCTTTTGGAAGGTCATTCAGCGTAAGTTGAGTTTCAGACTGCTCGTACTGAGTCCATTCGTTGCCTTCAACCAAAACAGAAACCAACTTCAAGCCTTCACCATCAAGTACTAATGTCGTGCTGTCTTTCTCCTGCTTAACACTAGAAACAGCCGTAACAATGGATGCTGAGTCGTACAAATCGAAAGTAAGATCGATTTCAGAAATCGTGTGAGATGGTGATTGATAATCTTTACGATACTTGGCTTGAGGTGTATGTGCCATGACGGGTTCCTTTTGATCGTTATACGTAATTATTTTTTAACTGTATATATCTAAAGGTTGAGCGCCAATAAAACAAGGGGAATATTAAAAAAAGGAGGCATTGTAAGAAAATGCCTCCATGTTTTGCTATTTTATCAATCAAATCAGACAGGAACGCCTAAGAAATGAACTGTGCACAATATTATCAACGAGTACGCCGTTACTGCTAAAACTCACGATTATCGAATGCGATTGAGTACCGCAAACATATCTCCCTCTTCACCTTGCAGCGTTAACACATCGCTGTTCAGTGTATATCGAGTGCCGTGTTCACCGTTCTCATAAAGTAACACTAGTTGATCGCCTTCTGTGTAATACACCCCGCGACGAATGACTTCACCACCTTCTTCATCTGATACTCGGAACATGAATATAAAGTCCGGCTGAAGGACTAAATCCATTTTTTGAATGTTACTCGCACGTAGATCGCTTCCAGACAGTTGGGCACTTGACCAGATTCCCGCCAATGCATTTGGCAAGGCCTTAGTGAACATAACACCGTTAAGATTCAGCATGTTGTGATTACTGCTGTACGCGTATACCTGAGGTTCTGAGGTATTCAAACCCAAAATAATCGTGTCTTCATTGGCGTTATACAAACCTTCCCAATGATCGACACTGTAGTCTTTCTTTTGGATATCGATAGTGAATGAGTAGTTTGAATCAAGAGTGAGCTTGATCGCTCTAAAGTTTTCAGTGCCTTGCTCAGGATCAGGATTCATCAAATACCAATCACCAAGCAGCAAAGGAAGGTCAAAATGAGATAGATTACTATCACTTTTTGATTGTTGGTTACTCGAAGCGACCTCGCTCCCAAAAGCCACAAAACTTAAACAAGATAAAAATAGTAGAATCCATTTCATAAGCGTCCCCTCGTTTTCTTTAAGCTTAGGCACGTAATGAATAGAAAGCGAAAAAATATGATCTAAGTCACTAAATTTTAAGTGCGAAGTAACTTAAATGTCATTATCACTCGAAAAATAATACTTAAATTTAGTTATTTTTACAGTGTACTTCACAGCCGAAAATCAAATAACAGTGGTTCTGCAGCAAGTTAAAAAGCGAGGAAGCATGCCGTTAACATGACATTATTCGAGGCAAGAACACAGGTACAAAAAAAGCGAGCCTAGGCTCGCTTTTCAAATAGTACGTCTTTAAACAATCACCTTATAACAGGTATTTTGTTTATTTCTTGATCATATCCAGCATGATAGCAACTGATTCATCAAGATAAGCATCCGGGGCTTCGTAGTCTTTTGGAATATCATCCAACGTTTTAAATGCCTCTAACTTAGCGGCTTTTTGACGTTGATTGATACGATCTAGACGAAGCGCATCCGCATCATCGCTCTCTTGCTGACGTACCTTTTCATTCAAAGAAAGGTCGTTATCGTCTTTATCTGCCTTATATTTTTCAATATCTTGCGCGATAAAGCCAAATTCCATGTCTGTCGCAATACGAGCTTGGTGTTGAGCTGTTAAAGCAGCAATTTGCTCATCGTTACGCTGTAACACTGAGTAGTTTGCTTTATCAATGCTGTCCCAAGGTAGAGCATTGTCTTCAACACTTTCACCAGTATCTACCGGGTCTATTGGCGTTGGGTAAGCAATATCAGGTACTACACCTTTGTTTTGCGTACTGCCACCATTGATTCGGTAGAATTTCTGGATTGTGTATTGAACGTAGCCCAACTCTTTATCGAACAAATCATAGATATGATTCAAAGAACGATGTTGTTGTACCGTACCTTTACCGAAAGAGTTTTCACCTAGGATGATTGCACGACCGTAATCCTGCATCGCTGCTGCAAAGATCTCAGATGCCGAAGCACTGTAGCGATTCACCAATACCGTTAACGGACCTTGGTAACTGATTTCACCATCAGTATCGCTGTTCACTTTGACACGACCGTAGCTATCACGAACCTGAACAACAGGCCCCTCTTTGATAAATAAACCAGAGAGTTCGGTTGCTTCCGTTAGTGCACCACCGCCATTGTTTCGCAGATCAACAATAATACCTTCAACACCTTGCTCTTTAAGCTCGGTGATCAGTTTATCGGTATCTTTAGAAAGACCAACATAGAAACTAGGTACTTCGAGTACACCAATCTTCTTGCCATCTTTCTCGATAACTTCTGATTTAACAGCGCGGTCTTCTAAACGAATCTTATCGCGTACAATTGTGACAACGTGACTTTTTGCATCTTTACCGTCTGGCAAGATCTGTAGCTTAACTTTAGTCCCTTTCGGTCCTTTAATTAATTGCACTACATCGTCTAAACGCCAGCCGATAACATCAACAATTTCTTCGCCATCTTGACCAACACCAACAATGCGGTCTCCATCACTCAATTGTTTGCTGTTTGACGCAGGGCCACCAGCAACTAAAGAGCGAATAACGGTGTAGTCGTCTGTCATCTGAAGCACAGCACCAATACCTTCTAGAGATAGGTTCATCTCAGATTGGAATTGTTCTGCATTTCTTGGAGAAAGGTAACTTGTGTGAGGATCAACTTCACGCGCAAATGCGTTCATGTAGATCTGGAAAGCATCTTCATTATGCGATTGCGTAATACGCTTCATCGCATTGTTGTAACGCTTTTCCAAAACTTCTTGAATCTCTGGCCACTCTTTACCAGTAAGTTTTAGATTCAACGCATCATATTTAACGCGTTTTCTCCAAAGCTCATTCACTTCAGCGATATCTTTTGGCCACTCAGCTTCACTACGATTGAGCTCAATACTTTCATCGGTATCAAACTTAATCTCTGTATCTAGCAAAGACAATGCATATTGAAAACGTTCAAAACGCTTCTGCATAGACAGATTATAAACATCGAATGCAATCTGGTTATTGCCCGATTTCAGCTGATCATCAATTTGTTTAGATGACGCAGAGAAAGAGTCAATATCAGCTTGAGTGAAGATATTACGATTATAATCCAGCATCTCTAAGTAACGATTAAAGATAGCTTGAGAGAAATCATCGTTGAGATTGAAGTGTTTATAGTGAGAACGAGTAAATCGAGAAGTAACACGTTTACTAGCAGTTTCGTGTTGGACCTCAGGAGCGAGTAGAGGTAAATCGTCCTGATCTAATTTGGCTTCAAGAGCCTGAGCTGAAGCTGCTAGCCAAAAGCTAGCAGCAATCAGTGTCAATTTTGAACGGCATTTCATGCGTAGGAGTATCTCCTTTAAGCGCGCAAGTGCTCCGCTTTAACAACCATTTGTAGGCCGTTTGCTAACTGAACACGCACATCTTCCTTATTGATTTCAACAATGGTCGCAGCCATGTTTCCTTTACCCATGTTCACATTTACTTCTTTGCCAGCGATGAATTCGTCAGCGTTCAAAGCGCGTGTTTCTACAGGCTTTTCTACTTTTGGTGCTTTAGGCGCTTGACGACGAGGCTGTTGAGCTTTCTTCGCCTTAGGTTTCGCTTTGCCTTCTTCACGAGCTTTTTGTGCTTGTTCTTTACGACGAGCCTGAACTTTCGCTTTGCTTTCAGCAAGTGTAGCTTTAGCGTGTTCAACGTGCTCTTCTTCTAGTGTGCCACACGCGTTGCCGTCTAGGTCAACACGTTCTGCGCCAGCTTTTACGCCGTGCAGGTAACGCCATGATGATGTGTACTGTCTTAACGCTGCACGAAGCTGAGTCTTACTTACTTTTTCGTCTTCATTTAGACGTTCAGCAAGATCTTGAAAAATACCAATTTTAAGTGGCTTCGCTTCACCTTCTAGAGTAAAGCATTTAGGGAAACATTCAGCAATATATGCGATAACTTCTTTGCTGTTTTTTAACTTTTCAGTGTTTTCCATGTGGGTTCCTGGTTTTTGCGGTTTTCCGCGAGCATTAAGAAAATATTTTTACGTATTATAGAGAGATGCTTGGGAAAAACCACAGTAAGAGAATAATTTATGCCTTGTTCGCGTGCGAATTAAGCAGCTTTTCCACTTCTGCCATGAAAAATGTCAATCCGTCCTCGTCAATTTGAGAAAAACGACCAACATTTGGGCTATCAATATCAAGAACGCCCGCGATTTTTCCGCCAATCGAGAACGGAATAACGATTTCTGAGTTACTTGCAGCGTCACAAGCGATGTGACCTTCGAACTCATGAACATCATGAATGCGCTGAACTGTATTCGACGCAACCGCAGTTCCACACACTCCACGCCCTACCGGAATTCGCACACAAGCAGGTTGACCTTGGAAAGGACCCAGTACAAGTTCGTCTTTTTCCTTAGCTTGGTCCTGCTTCATTAAATAGAAACCCGCCCAATTCAAGCCATCCAATTCCATGAATAATAATGAACTGATATTAGCAAGATTAGCAGTTAGATCGGTTTCTGATTCAATTAATGCAACGGCTTGTTTGGTTAAGCGTTGGTAATGTTCTATTTTCATATTAACTTCCAATTAAATTGAGACTTCCATTATCAAGAGAACGCAGTAGAATGCGGCCATCAAACTAAATAGGACTTATTCTCATTACAATGAACAATTCAGAAGACACTATTAGCCGTTCTTGGTTAATAACTCAAGTAAAAAAACACAAGTCCAAATTACTGTTTGCTAACATTATTGCCATATTTGCAACTCTCATTAGTGTCCCTATCCCGTTGCTCATGCCATTAATGGTTGATGAAGTATTACTCGATAAGCCCGCTTCAGGCTTAGAGATGATGAACCACCTACTTCCATCTTCATTACAAACACCGACTGGCTATATAGCACTAACTTTGTTGTTAGTGATTATCATGCGCTCCGTTAGCCAAGCGTTGAACATTCTGCAAGGGCGTCAGTTTACGCTTGTGTCCAAAACAATTACCTATCAAATGCGCAGCAAGATGATAGATAAGCTTGGTCGCATCAGTATTAGACAATACGAAACCAAAGGCAGCGGCGGTATCAACGCCCACCTAATAACAGACATAGAGACAATAGATAAGTTCATTGGCTCGACTCTTTCTAAATTTATCATCAGCTTCCTGACCGTGTTCGGTACAGCGATCGTGCTGTTGTGGCTAGAGTGGCGTTTAGGGTTGTTCATTTTACTGGTCAATCCTGTTGTGATTTATTTCTCCCGTAAACTAGGCAGCAGGGTCAAACACCTTAAGAAATACGAAAACCAATCTTTTGAGCGCTTTCAAAACCGTTTGGTGGAAACCTTAGATGGCATTTACCAACTGCGCGCGGCGAATAAAGAGCGTATCTTTCTCGATGAGCTTAAGGTTCAAGCAAACCAAGTAAGAATCGATGCCGACAAATACGCTTGGCAATCTGAAGCTGCTGGCCGTGTTTCGTTTCTACTCTTCTTATTAGGTTTCGAGCTTTTCCGTGCCGTCGCGATGCTAATGGTGTTATTCAGTGACTTAACCATTGGTCAGATTTTCGCGGTATTTGGCTACTTGTGGTTCATGTTAGGCCCAGTTCAAGAGCTACTAGGGATTCAATTCTCTTGGTATAGCGCGAAAGCGGCACTGCAACGCATCAACGATCTTCTTCAGTTAGAAGAAGAGAAGCGCCCTATCAGTAAAGTGAACCCATTTACTGAAGATCAAGAAGTGACAGTCGACATCGAAGACGTTACATTCTCTTACACATTAGAAAACACTGTTTTAAATAGGCTATCGCTGCACATCCCTGCAGGTAAAAAAGTCGCTTTGGTCGGTGCGAGTGGAGGGGGTAAATCTACGTTAATCCAGTTGCTGATTGGGGTTTACCAAGCAGACTCAGGTTGCATTCGCTATAACGGTGAAACAACCGACGACATCAGTTTTGATGTAATACGCAATCAAATTGCCGTTGTTTTACAACAACCTATACTCTTTAACGATACATTAAGGCATAATCTGACCCTTGGTGCTGAATACGACGAAATGTCGTTGTGGCGTGCGCTTGAAGTCGCTCAAATGCAAGATGTCATCAAGCAACTGAGCAATGGCTTAGATACACAAATTGGTAGGAATGGCGTTCGACTGTCTGGTGGTCAACGACAACGCTTAGCAATAGCTCGTATGGTGCTGAGCAATCCTAAGTTTGTTATTCTTGATGAAGCGACATCTGCACTCGATACAGCAACAGAGTCAGCACTGCATAAAGCGTTGAGCGAGTTTTTGAAAGATCGCACAACTTTGATAGTGGCTCATCGATTATCAGCGGTGAAACAAGCCGATCTAATCTATGTTTTAGAAGATGGACAAGTCACACAGACGGGAACACATGGTGAATTGGTTGAACAACAAGGACTCTATCAAACACTCTACGGCAGTGTGCAATCGCACGCCTGATGTTTGTGGCTCTGAGTCTTTAAGTCGGGTTGCTAACCTAACTTACGTTTCAACTTGGGAGGTCGCGTGACCTCCCCATCCGTAACCAACCCTTTATCAACAAAACACCAATGCGACAGCAGCTCAGTGCGTCTTTGCCAGGGCTGCGAACTTCCCGTAGATAAAATGGACATCCCTTTAGGGAAATCAGCTTACTGCCCAAGATGCGGAACTCAGCTTTATAGAGGCGGTACCCCTAGCCTCTCTGGAAACCTAGCAATCGCAATTACCTGCTTATTGCTGTTTATCCCATCGCACTTTTTTGAATTCATCAGTATTCGCCTGATTGGCGTCATGATACCCGCGACGTTACCATCGGGTGTTTTTACCTTAATGGGCGAAGGCTTTCCTCTACTTGGTTTGCTGATCCTGTTCTGCAGTTCGATCGCTCCGTTGCTCGTGTGCACCTCGGTACTCATCACTCATGCATCACTGCGTCTTAAGATCTTCACACCCTTTCGTTATGCATTAGCCATTATTCAGACTCTCAAACATTGGATGATGTTGGATGTGTTTCTGGTAAGTTTGGCGGTCTCATGTTTCAAACTGCAAGATTACTCTGACATTTTCGTCGGCCCTGGTTTGATTGGCCTGATTCTTCTGCAGCTTTTCAGCGTATTACTAGTAAGCCGTATCAGTGTACGTCGCTACTGGGAAGCTTGGGCAAAAGAATCCGAATACTCTTTTGCTGAGAGTAAGAACGTACACTGTCACAACTGTCACCTATCTCAGCCTGACGGTCATACTTGTGTGCGTTGTCACCATGACTTATACCACCGCAAGCCCTACTCTATACAGAAAACTTGGGCTCTGCTATTTGCCGCATCCGTGGCTATCGTGCCAGCCAATGTCATTCCTATTTCTATTCTTATTACCAACGGTCAAAGGCTAGAAGACACCATCATTTCCGGTGTCGCTTCGCTGATTAATAGCGATATGTATGGCATCGCTGCGATCATTTTCATTGCCAGTATCGTCGTGCCAGTCGCGAAAATACTGGGCCTCGCGTACATCTTAATCTGTATCAAGATGAAGCGCGCCGTTTACCACAGGCAACGTATGACCATCTATTTCATCGTGAAGTGGGTGGGGAAATGGTCGGTAATGGATCTGTTCGTTATTTCGATCATGATGACCTTGGTCGACCGCGGACAAATTTTAAACTTTACACCAGGTTATGGTGCAGTCGCTTTTGGCGTCGTAGTTGTTCTCACGATGCTAGCAGCGGAAAGCTTAGATCCTAGGCTAATTTGGGATAACTACACCTCTAAAGATGAGTCAGTGAATGAACAACGATAACCAATCACAAACGTCATATTCACCAGAAGTAAGGAAAAACAAAGGCATCTCACCTTTGTGGATTCTGCCGATATTAACCGTCGCCTTAGCCGGTTGGTTGGTCATGAAATCGATACACGATGCTGGACAACGTGTGCAGATATACTTCTCAGATGCCGCAGGTTTAGTCGCAGGTCGAACAACGATTCGTTACCAAGGCTTAGAGGTGGGTATGGTGCGTGACATCACTTTATCCAAAGATCTATCGAGCATCTATGTCGATGCTGACATCTACCCAGAAGCGAAGAAGCTACTCTCAAAAGGCACACGGTTTTGGCTAGTAAAACCAACCGCTAGTTTGTCGGGTATCTCAGGATTGGACGCGCTTGTTTCAGGTAACTATATTGCTATCCACCCGAGCGAAACCAAACAAGACCCAGAAACCGTTTTCCAAGCGTTAGAATCCTCCCCTTCTGACTTACTGGCTTCTGAAGGTTTGAACATTTCACTGACGACCAAAGATCTGGGCGGCGTGTCTGTTGGCTCTCAAATCGTTTACCGTAAAATCCCAATTGGTGAGGTTTACAACTACCAGTTAAACGACAACGCGAAATCCGTTACGATTCAAGCGTCGATTAAAGATGAATACAGCCATATCATTACCGACCAAAGCCGTTTTTGGAATGTCAGTGGCTTAGGTGCCAGTATTGGCTTTTCTGGTGTTGATGTTCGCTTAGAGAGCCTAAGTGCATTGCTTGGCGGTTCAATTGCGGTCGACTCTCCAGGAGAAGGCCAACCGGTTGAGATGAATACTAAGTTCAAACTCTACCCAGATCTGAAAACAGCGGGTCGAGGTATCTCTATCAAGATTGCCGTTCCCGATGATAATAAAATCAGTGCAACAGGTGCTCCGATCATGTATCGCGGCATTGAAATCGGTCAAATCACTGATTTATCGCTAAGTGAAGGGCGTGAAAACGTCGTTGCATCTGCCGCTATCCAACCGGCATTCAGTGACTTTTTAAACAGCGGCAGTAAATTCGTTCTAGAAGAGGCTGAACTGTCGCTTACTGGCATGAAAAACATTGCCAATTTAGTGACAGGTAACTTTTTAACCTTGGTACCGGGTGAAGGTGAAAAGGCGCGTCGATTTACTGCAATCCGCAAAAATGAATTCAGTCAGGAACAAGAGAAATCCGTTGCGATTCGCTTAACGTCGAACAATTCGTTCGGGTTAGATGTCGGTACACAACTTCTCTACAAAGGCATTGCCGTTGGCTCTATCATCCATGTGGGATTAGTTGATGGTGTTGGTACGGGCTCTGATAAACACGAAGTCTTCATGGATGCACTTATCGATAATGAGTACGCGCACCTTATCAAAAGCCACAACCGTTTCTTTGTGACAGGTAGTGCGACTGCAGAGCTAACCGAATCAGGCTTGAGTGTTACGGTCCCACCAGCAAAACAGCTTCTTACCGGCTCGATTAGCTTTGTGAGTGAAGGTAAATCTGAAGCTCGAGCGGACTACCAACTTTTCCAAAGTAAGTCGTTAGCAGAAATTGCTAAGTTTAATCAGTCTGGTTCAAAGACACTTTCTTTGTTTGCCAGTGAGTTACCTTCAATTTCTAAAGGCAGTCCACTCCTCTACCGCAACCTACAAGTGGGTAGTATTTCTGATTTTCAGCTTGCCGACGGTGGCGTAAGAATCAAAGTCACAATCGAAAATCGTTACACGCACTTACTCAACAAGCACACTGTTTTCTGGAACCGATCAGGCGTTGAGGTTGATGCGTCGCTATCGGGTATCAGCATTAAAGCGGCACCAGTTAAAACCCTTATCCAAGGCGGTATTGCTTTTGACTCTCTGCCGGGAATCGACAACAAACTTGGTGACGTGTGGAAGCTTTACAAAGATTCAAAATCTGCTCGAAAATTTGGCCGCGCGATTACTATCACCTCTTCTGGCGATCAAGAAGTCAACAAGGGCATGGCGATCAAATATCAAGGTGTCACTGTTGGTGAGGTTACTTTGGTGATTCCGAACTTCAACAAGGGCGGCATTGAAATTACTGCGCGTATTTTACCTGAGTACGTCGACAAGATTGCCGTGACGAACAGTCACTTCTGGTTGGCAGAACCTGAGATTGGCCTTAATGGCATCAAAAACGTCTCTGCGCTGCTCTCTAAACACATCAACGTAGACCCGGGCAAAGGTGAAAGAAACACGAAATTTGAGCTTAGCAAAGGACCTGTGCAGCCTGAAGGCAAGATATTCCAACTGCAAAGCGAAACGCGCGGCTCAGTATCTGAAGGTACACCTATCCTATTCCGTGAACTAGAAATTGGCAGTGTTATAGATGTTCAGCTGGGCGAGTTTGCTGATCGCATCATATCTACGATTCAAATAGAACCTGACTACGCGTATCTAATCCGCGCAAACACCGTGTTCTGGAACGTGTCGGGTGTCGATGTCTCTATCGGCCTGTCAGGCGCAAACATAAAAGCCGGAACGGTAGACAGCTTGTTAAGAGGTGGTATTACATTCTCAACGCCACCGACAAATGAACTTCAACCAGTAGCAAGCGAAGATCAGTCTTTCTACCTCTATCCTCAAGCCGAAGATGAGTGGAAATCATGGAGAACCGCAATTCCTCGTCCATAGAGTGAATTCCCTGACGTTTCTGGAAGATTAATTCTTCATCAAAATGCAGCCATTTGGCTGCATTTTTGTTGTTTGCTATAAATATGGTTTAGGGCGGCCTCATTTTGCTTTAAACTCCCCGCATTAATGCAATAAATCGAGATACTCTTTTGCACGCTAACGTATATATTCCTGAAGAATTCCTAACGCACATCGAAGCAATCATGCCTAGTCATCTAGATATGGCTTCTTTTGTCGCGTCATGCCAAAAACCACTTCGTAAAAGTATTCGAATCAACACATTGAAAATCAGTGTTGAAGACTTCCTAGTACGAGCAAAAGAGAAAGGCTGGGAACTGGAACCTGTACCTTGGTGTGAAACGGGCTTTTGGATTACAGTTGATGAAAGTGAAGCGCCACTAGGTAATACGGCAGAACACATGTCTGGTCTTTTCTACATCCAAGAAGCCAGCTCGATGATGCCACCTTCGGCACTTTTCCAAGGTGAAGCTGATTACCAAGCGGTGTTAGACACTGCGGCAGCACCCGGTTCTAAAACAACGCAAATCGCTGCGCTAATGAATAATCGCGGTGTATTGGTTGCCAATGAGTACGCAGCAAGCCGTGTGAAAGTCCTTCACGCTAACATAGAACGTTGTGGTGTTCGTAATGCCGCTCTAAGTAACTTTGACGGTCGAGTTTTCGGTGGTTGGTTACCAGAACAGTTTGATGCAGTGTTGCTAGACGCTCCCTGTTCTGGCGAAGGTACCATTCGTAAAGACGCCGATGCGATGAAGAACTGGACGTATCAATCTGTGGTCGATATTGCCGACACGCAAAAAGATCTGATTGAAAGTGCATTCCATGCTCTTAAACCTAATGGTGTTTTGGTTTACTCAACGTGTACGCTTAGCACCGAAGAGAACCAACAAGTGTGTCATCACTTAAAAGAAACCTTTGGTGATGCGGTTGAATTTGAATCTCTTGAATCACTATTCGACAACGCAAAAGCAACCACGACAGAGGAAGGCTTTCTACACATCTTCCCTCAAGTTTATGACTCAGAAGGTTTCTTTGTTGCACGTATCCGTAAATTAGCGTCTGTTACTCCACCAGAAGTTAAAAAACGTATGGGTAAATTCCCATTTGAAAAAGCATCAAAGAAAACTCAGCAAGAAGTCGCTGAACAACTAATGAGTACTCTCGATATCGAATTGCCAAGCGATACTCAGGTTTGGATTCGCGACAAAGACGTTTGGCTATTCCCAGAAGCGCTAGAGCCGATGATCGGTGAGTTCCGTTTTTCTCGCATGGGAATCAAGATCGCTGAAACCCATAAAAAAGGTTACCGCTGGCAGCACCAAGTAGCGACAACGCTCGCAACAGGTAATGAAGCTAATGTTGTAGAGCTTAGTATTGAAGATGCTCGTGAATGGTTCATGGGCCGCGATGTTCGCCCTGAAAACTTGTCAGGAAAAGGTGAAGTACTAGTGAAGTACAATGGTGCAATCATCGGCCTTGGTAAGTGGGTTGGCAACCGAGTGAAGAACGGTTTACCACGCGAACTCGTGCGCGATAAGAACCTTTTCTAAAAGCGTTCGCACTGAATACACCTTAATAATCGAGTAGGAGGAGGCCT